>CALIUX010000077.1 GCA_938048505.1 uncultured Pseudomonadales bacterium | reverse complement strand
CCGTGTTAGAAATGACATTTAATAATCTTGGTTTGGGTGGGCAGTACAGTTTGACTGAAGCCGAATGCCACGGTTATGTGAAGCCTATGCGAGAGGGCAGTGACCAGGCACTGTATAGTTTCTTTACCGGTTTTGATGAAGCGCTTTTTGCTAATCTAGAAGATAATCGTGATGTATTGAAACAATTTGATGGGCGTGCCTTAGTTATTTGGGGCGGCAAGGACAAAGTGTTAACAACAGGGCAAATTCCTTTTTTGCAAGAGCACCTGCGCATACCAAAGCATGATATTCATATCTTCCCAGAGAATAATCATTTTATTATGGAAGAGATACCTAAGAAAATCCCTGCTTTGATAAAGGTTTTATCCGCTATTGAATGATCTTTTAGAGAGAATGTGTGGTAGCGGTACTTTGAATTGCTGGTGAGTAAAACGCTATGTTTCTTCAATTAAGGAATAGAAAATGAATAAATCGGAAATTTTTTGGGATCGAGCGTCCAAAAACTACGACAAGACTGAGGAGCGTTTTGAGCACATTCATAGTAAGTCTAGGGAAAACACTAAAAAATTCTTAAAGGGTAGCGATACGGTTCTTGATTATGGGTGTGGAACGGGAACCGCAGCGTGCCAGCTTTCCAGTAAAGTCAAAGAAGTTCACGCTATTGATATATCATCGAAAATGATTGAAATTGCGAGGGGGAAAGCGGAGGCTGCGAAAGTTAAAAATGTAAGATTTGAACAATCAGATATTTTTGACAAAAAATATTCTAATGAATCCTATGATGTCATCCTGGCTTTTAATATGTTGCATACAGTCCCTAGTCCACAGAATGTAATGTTACGAATAAATGAATTACTAAAGCCAGACGGTCTATTTATTTCCGTTACACCTTGCTTGCGTCAAAGAATGTCATTTTTAGTTAATCTTCAAATCCAGATAGTGCGGGTCTTATGTAAGCTTGGATTAATTCCTATACCAATAAGAAGAATGACAAGTTTTGAAGTAGATGATTTATTGGAAGCTGGCGGATTTCAACCAATTGAGTCCGAAGAGATATATAGCGGCGCATCTAGCTACTTTGTCGTGTCCAAAAAATCACCAAAAACATAACAAGGCAATCCATCCGACAACTTTTCCGTTGTTTGGCTTATGCGGCTCACGCTACGTTGCCGTAACACAAATCAACTACAAAGCTGCGGCTGCTCGCGGCGTTGTGAGCTGTTTGTCTGACGCGTTAATCCGTATTTGTTGGCTTAATCACTGTTCGTAGCCAGTGCGTCACAGAGTTGTCTAATGTGAAGTAGGCGTCTATCGTATCTTGCTGTTCCCAATAATCCGATTGTTGTGTAAACAGGAATTCACGTGTGAGGCGTCGTCTATTGGGGTTGAGCGTTTTTATGACTCTGGCCGGGTTACCTGCTACAACGGTATTCGCAGCTACAGGTTGCGTGACAACTGACCCTGCACCCACTACTGCGTTTTCACCAATTGTTACGCCTTTTAAGATAATTGCCCTTGCGCCTACCCACACATTGTTTTCTAGCGTGACGGGCTTTGTGCATCTAAACGGCCTTAGACGGTTGTAGAGTCCGTGCCAATCAGAGTCATGTATCATGACATCTGCCGCAATCATACAGTTATTACCTACTGAAATAGAGGCCGCGCTTGTCATCTCTACACCGGGTGATATCAGGCAATAATGGCCAAGTGTAATGCGTCCTTGCGTGCTTTTATCTTGCCATGTGGTCATTTTGATAGGGTTGAGAGGGTTACTGATCAAATGCAAGTAATCACCTGCTGTGATGCCTGCTCCATGTATGGCTAAGCTGCGAGGCGCTAAAAAGCGGGCCTCTTTTCCTAAATGATCAAATGCTGGGTAGACGTAGCGTTTGCTGTACCATGCGTTGATTCGAGACTGTAGCTTTTTAACCCAGTAAGGGCGGTGATCTTTGCGCATGCTAAATTCAATCTGTAAGCTGGCAGCAACGCTTATACGTTGCATGTGAGGGTTTGTATAGACACTCTGTTTTTACGACAACTGAGTTTTATTAAGTTAGTTTTATTACGGCTTGCCTGGCAGTCCCTACTTCCTTTTATAAAAAGATTTTAAAGAAAATAACGCTATGACAGACAGTATTCAAAAAACCATTATCCAAAAACTCAAGGAAGGCCTTTCGCCTAGTGTATTGGAGGTCGAGAACGAAAGCCATCAACATAATGTTCCGGCAGGCTCAGAAAGTCATTTTAAGGTGACTGCCGTATCGTCAGTGTTTGATGGGTTACGCGCTGTACAAAGGCATCAGAAGGTCTATGCCTTACTGAAAGAGGAGTTAGCAGGGCAGGTGCATGCATTGGCTCTTCATCTTTACACACTAGAAGAATGGTCAGCGGTAAAGACTGCGCCGGCATCGCCTCCCTGTTTAGGAGGGAGTGCCTAGTAGGAGGGGTAGTATCTAGTAGGGAGTGGTGCTTAAGGGAATTCTTAGGGGAGAGTCGCTAGACTGCCCCTTCAAAGTCAAGCTGCCGCCAAGCCTCATAGGCAATAATCGATGTAGCATTCGATAGATTCATACTTCGGCTATCGGGGCGCATAGGGATGCGCAATACCCCGTCGATATGTTCATCTTGCCTCACTTCAACCGGTAAACCACGGGTCTCTGGGCCCATGATGAAAAAATCCCCTTTTTTAAAGACTTGCTCGCCAAACCACTGCGTCCCTTTTGTGCTGATCGCGAATAAGCGCTCTTGACCGTGTTTGTCTAAAAAAGCCTGCCAGTTGGCGTATTGCTCAACATTTTGCCATTCGGCATAGTCTAGCCCCGCACGTCGTAAACGCTTATCGTCTAGTTCAAAGCCAAGGGGTTCGATGAGATGCAGTTTGAAGCCAATATTGGCGCATAAGCGAATGATATTGCCCGTATTGGGTGGGATTTCAGGCTCAAATAAAACGATATTTAACATAGTTTCGTCGCGGCTAAGTGAGAACAAGCGTCTATACTCACCTTATATTGGTGTCTTGTGATGAAGATTAAGAGACGCGAGCTATTGAGAGGCGGGTAATCTACATACCCAAGCATATACATACCCAACTAAAGGGGGTGAGATTTTACACTGTGATGGGTTGGTATAGAAAGAAAAAGCTGGGGAAATACGTTGGCATTGAAATACGCGATGATGGGATAGCGGTTGTTTCAATACGCCCCCGTGCTGGCCACCACTCTTTGCAAAGTGCAGACTTCTTGCAGGCTAATCATGCTGTTGGGTATGACGATATCGCATTGAGCAACCTCATTAAGCAAAAAGGTCTTCAACACTATGCTTGTAATGTGGTTCTGCCATCCAGTCAGTACCAGCTATTACTTGTTGAAGCGCCTGATGTTCCTGAAAATGAAATGAGTGAAGCGCTACGCTGGAAAGTCAAAGATTTGGTGAATATCGCTATTGATGATTTAGAGGTGACTTTTTTCTTTTTGCCCAGTGATGGCACTTTATCACGCAAAAAAATGGCGTATGTTATTGCTGCTAACCGGCAAGACTTAAAAGCCGTTGTGAGGCTGATAAAGAATGCTGATTTGCGGTTAGAGAGCATTGATATTGGTGAACTCGTCATGCGCAATCTCGCTGTTCTGATTGCTCAGCCTGATAATGCAGAAAGAGGCATTGCTATTGTGCGTTTGTTAGAAGGGCAAGCAACTATCAGCGTATTCAAGCAAGGAAATCTGTATCTGTCGCGTCAATTTGACCTTTCGTATAGTGCAGGGCTGCTTGATGACTTACCCGCTGATGCCCTTGCGCTAGAAGTACAGCGCTCGCTAGATTACTACGAGCGCCAAATGGGGCAAGCCGTTCCTACAGCTGTGTATATTTGTGGTGATGGGCTTGAAGAGCAGAAAATCTCAGATAGCTTTCAAGACTTGCTTACTGCTCAGGTGAAATATTTAGATGCCGGAGGTGTTTTGGCTGCTGATCAAGACGGAGCCCATCAAGCAGTCGATGCGCTGGTTTGTCAGTCCTGTGTTGGTGCGATTGGAGCCTCATTAAGGCGTAGGGAGGTGAGCCATGCAGCAGGTTAACCTTTATGGTAAATCATTAAAGCCAAAAGTTAACTGGTTGAGCAGCCGTTACCTATTACTTTTTTTGGGTGCTTTTGTAGTGATTTTAGTTTTGATTTCTCTTTGGCAGCAGTTTCAACTGCATCGATATCAATCCCAGCTTCAGCATAAACAGTCAGCTTTGCAGTCTATGCAAGGTGCTTTAAGCTCAGTGCAAAAAAATTATAAGCCAAGAGCGGAGGGTTTGCTTGAGAGGCAAGTCGAAGAGCTTAAGCGACAGCATCAACAGTATATTGGTATCATTAATACATTAGAAATGCTAAAAAATGACCAACCTTTTTTGTTTTCATCTGCTATGAATGTGTTAGCAATAGAGGCTTCTCCTAGGTTGTCGTTAAACTATTTTTATCTGTATGAAAAAGGGAAAAAAGCTGTTTTAAAAGGGAATAGTTTGCAGGCATCCGGTGTGCCAGACTATTTAGGCCGTCTGCAAGGAAATAAAGTATTTCATATAACGGATTTTGGATTGAGCACCATTGAGAGGCATGGGTCAGGTGATCGCTACCGCTTTTTTACGCGTCACCCTGTTGATGATTCTGGTATGCAACAATCTGAAGTGCTTCATTAGGTCTTTTATATGATGAAATTTTTTGAAATGTTTGAAGCGACCTTTGATTTTTTTGACGGGCTCGCATGGCGTGAGCGCTTGTTGTTATTTTTATCTGTCGGTGCAGGTTTGTATTTTCTCCTTGATGTGGCGTTAATCTTTCCTGGGAAAAAAGCACTGCATGAGCTTCAGTTAGACATTAAAATAGTAGAAGAAAAGCATAGAAAGGTGTCGGATGAGTATGCTATTTACGAGCGTTTTTCTGAGCGAGACCCCGACTCTATTATTAAAGAGCAGTTAGAAAAACTAAAGCAAAAAAGCCAATTTCTCAAAAAAGAAATACGTACTTTATCGGCTGTTGTTGTATCTGAAAATGAAATATCAAATGTTCTACGAGATATCGCAATCAAAGCACAGAGCGTTAAATTGATTACACTGCGTGTGCTGCCTTCTAGTGCGATTTCTTCTAATACCATTTATTCAGAAGCTGCGCTCCCTGAAGCTATGCTCTCTAAAACTCCGCTCTCTAAAACTGGGCGCTCTCAAACAGTGCCGCCTCACAAAAAAGTGCTTAATTCAATGCATGATCAAGGTGGCTTACCTCCTGCATTGCCGGATGTTAATGCGCTTTCCGTACGTCATGTTCAGTTGGATATTGAAGCGGATTATTTTTCAACATTACAGTTTGTAGCGTCCCTTGAAAAGCTGCCCTGGCCACTATCTTGGCAAAGCCTTGAATACAAGGTATTGCAATACCCATTGGCAAAATCTACTTTAAAAATATCTTTTTTGTCTTTAGATGAAGATTTATAAATAATAAAGGTGATCGATGAAAAAAAGATGTTTTCTGTTATTGCTGAGCCTTCTTGTCTTTGCGGGATGTTTGGCTTCTGCAGCAGAGCTTTATGATCCCACAACGCCTTTGGCGGGCGATACAAGGCAGAATGCAAATCATCCGTTGTTGGAGCTTTCATCGATAGGTGGAGGCATTGATCATGATTACTTTGCAGTCATTAATGGTATGTATGTTAAAGAAGGTGATTCCGTTTTTGATGTCAACATTATTAAAATAGAAGCAGAAAAAGTGTTGTACCGTTTTCAAAATAAGATGTATGCCTTGATGTTGAAACCTTAATTGAAAAGCGTGATAGAGAAAGCAGTAAAAGTAGAGAATAGGTTGATTTAATATATCAATAAAAATTGAATAGGAACCCCCAATGCGTCCTCAGCAGCGTATACGAATAGGTGATTTACTGATAGCTCAACAGCTGATCACCCCAGCCCAATTAGACAGCGCTTTAGCCGAACAAAAAAATACTGGCTATAAGCTCGGTCGCCAGCTGATTGAGATGGGCTACATTGAGGAAAATACGCTTCTAAATTTACTGTCTAAACAACTTGATTATCCTTTTATTGATCTTAAGCAATACCGATACGATAAGGAGCTTGTGCAATTATTGCCCGAGGCAATTTCTCGCCGATACCGTGTGCTGGTTTTAAAACGTGAGCCCGATGGGTTACTGGTTGGAATGTCTGACCCAACGGATATTTTTGCTCTAGATGAAGTGCAGCGTCTGCTGAAAAGCAATATCAACCCTGCTGTTGTGCGTGAAGTTGAAGTCATGGATGTTATTGATGGCGCTTATAACCGCGAAAGCGAGATCGCTACTTTGGCAGGCCAGCTTGGCCAAGAGCTCGATGGTGAAGTGCTTAATCTGGGTGATATGCTCGCTGAGGTCGAAGATACCGATGCGCCAGTGGTAAAACTGCTGCAAAAAATTTTTGAAGAAGGTATTAAAAGCCGAGCCTCCGATATCCATATTGAACCCGATGAAAACGTATTGCGTATCCGCAAAAGAATTGATGGTGCTCTGGTTGAGACAGTCATGAATGAAGCGCATATCGCCAGTGCGTTAATTGTGCGGCTTAAGTTGATGTCTGGCTTGGATATATCAGAAAAACGCTTGCCGCAAGACGGTCGTTTTCAGCTCAAAATTAACCATCGTAAAGTGGATGTACGTTTGTCAACGATGCCTGTGCAGTTTGGCGAATCTGTTGTGATGCGCCTTTTGGATCATTCTTTGGGCTTATTGCAACTGGATGAAATTGGCTTGTCCCCCGAAAATGTCGAGCGCTTTCGCCATGTGATTACACGCCCTCATGGGTTAGTGCTGGTGACGGGGCCAACGGGCAGTGGCAAAACCACAACGCTTTATGGTGGATTAGCCGAGTTAAATACCCCTGAAATAAAAATTGTGACGGTCGAAGATCCAGTGGAATTTCGATTGCCGCGGATTAGCCAAGTACAAGTCCATGAAAAAATTGGTTTAACGTTTAGCCGCGTATTACGTGCCACGTTGCGGCAAGATCCAGATGTCTTGCTTGTGGGTGAAATACGCGATACAGAGTCAGCCGAAATTGCGTTGCGCGCTGCGATGACCGGCCATTTGGTCTTATCAACATTGCATACAAATGATGCGGTTTCATCCGCTTTACGCTTAATTGATATGGGGGTTGATGCGTATTTGGTTGCAGCCAGTTTGAAAGCCATTGTGGCGCAGCGGCTTGTGCGCAAAGTTTGTGAAAGCTGTAAAAAAGAAGCCCCTATCTCAGATGATGAAGCATTATTGTTAGACAGCCTTGGCTGTGATCGCGCTCATCCTTTTGTGCGGGGTGATGGCTGCCCACACTGCTTTAATACTGGATATCGCGGTCGCCTAGGTGTATTTGAGTTGCTTGAAATCAATGCTGCTATGGCTAATGCATTACGCGATGGCGATGTACTGCGTTTTCACCAAGAGGCCCATGCTTATTCTGGCTATCGCCCATTGAATATGGCGGCATTAGATTATGCCAAAAAAGGCGAAACAACATTAGAAGAAGTGCTTAGAATCACGGCCCAAATTGGTGATGAACACAGTAATGTTGTAGGTGACTGATGCCAAATTATAAATTTTTTGGGCGCACAGCCCAAGGGCAGCCTATTTCAGGGAATATTGATGCCAGTTCTGCCTCCGTGGTTGCCGATCAATTGGTTTCGCGTGATATCACGCCTGTTACGATTTCAGAGGTCAATCTTGTTGTCTCGGCAGGCCAGCAAATTAATAGTTTGCTGGGTGGCAAAAAGGTTAAGCCTGATGAGCTGATTATGTTTTGCCGCCAAATGCATACTATTACTAAATCGGGTGTGCCGCTCGTGAAAGGCCTTAGAGGTCTATCTGCCAGTTTGCGTAATGAATATTTACGGTCAGTGTTTAATGATTTGGCTGAAAAGCTAGAGAGCGGAGCATCACTCTCTGCTGCGCTTTCAAAGCATGGCAATGTTTTTGATCAGCTCTTCATTAATATGATTAATGTCGGAGAGAGCAGTGGTCAATTAGATCAAGTTTTTAAGCAGTTAGCATTTTATTTAGAGCGCGATGAGCAGAGTAAAAAAAGCCTTATTGCAGCAGTGCGCTACCCGCTTTTTGTAATGTTTGCACTCGTTATAGCAACGATTATTGTCAATATTTTAGTGATTCCAAAATTTGCTATATTATTTGAAAAGTACGATACAGGATTGCCTTGGATGACAAGTTTGCTTTTGGGGATGTCACACTTTTTTGTACATTATTGGTGGCTGTTTTTGGGTTTTTTAATAGCTGTGGGGGGATGCCTGTATGCATTTGTTAAAAATGCAGAGGGTGATTTTTTATGGAGCTATTACAAGTTAAAAATGCCGTTGCTTGGGGGGATTATCTCAAGAGCGCTGATGGCGCGTTATGCAAGAGGATTTTCTCTGATGTTAAAGGCCGGTGTACCCATTAATCAGGCCCTTCTTCTATGTGCTCGTGCTACCAATAACACCTACCTATCTCGCAAAATTAATCGCATCCGCAGTGGGGTTGAGCGAGGCGATAGCCTCATTAAAACACACGTTGCAGCACACTTATTTTCACCTTTGGTTCTACAAATGATTTCAGTCGGAGAAGAAAGTGGGCAGGTAGTACCGCTTTTAGAAGAAGTGGCGGATTTTTACGAGCGAGAGGTCGATTATGATCTTAAAACGCTGAGTGCCAAAATAGAACCCATCTTAGTGGTCATCATGGCCGTTTTTGTCACCATATTAGCATTGGGCATCTTTTTGCCTATGTGGGATATGTACACTGT
>CALIUX010000076.1 GCA_938048505.1 uncultured Pseudomonadales bacterium | reverse complement strand
GTGGTGTAAGCCTTCATATGTCACAAGCTTTTCGAGACGCCAGCGAGGCCAAAACCAAGCAATGCCCAGTTCAAAAACGCCGATACCTAATGATTCAATATGCTGCCGAACAAGTGTGGCTTGCTCGGCAGCGCTCATATTCGGGAAGCACAATGCAATATTGCGCTCGGCAATAGCTGTCCTGCGTTTGGCAAGTTTCCCCATCAAACGCCCTAAATAACGCCCCAAAAATAACTGCACTTTATAAGGCAACATTTGAGTTAAGAGCCACCAAAAACCAAAAAGCCCCCAAGATAACCAATACTTGGGGGCAAGTAGACTCACATTAAAAACAGGGCGAGACATAAGATTATTCTTCTAATTTAGAGCAAAAGATAAATGGGTCAAAACAATGAACAGGCCTAAGAAGGCCTGAGCAGCTATTTAGATAAACTGAGCATCAACCATCGGGCTAACATCTGCGTCGTAATCCACACCCTCAGCCTCAAAGCCAAACAGGTTAAGGAAAGCCGAGTGATGGCCTTTAAAGTCAGTAATCTCTAGTAGATTCTCTTCTGTCACAGCATCCCAAAGCACTTCTACTTTGGCTTGAGTTGAGGCTTGAAGCTCATAGTTATCAACTCGGAAACGGTTGTCACTGTCCAAACGTGGCGCAGAGGTATACAAGCCCTCTGTAAACAGCCGGTGGGCTTGCTCAATACAACCTTCATGCGTCCCTTCTTCTTTCATCACTTTGTACAAGATCGAAAGATAAAGCGGCATGACGGGTATAGCCGAACTTGCCTGGGTAACCAGTGCTTTTAGTACTGCAACATTCGCCTGCCCCGAAACACCCGCTAATGATGCATTCAAAGCTTTGGCTGCGCGATCAAGATCTTCTTTCGCTTTACCAATAGTCGCTTTACCGTAGATAGGCCAAGTTAGCTTGTCACCTAGATAAGTATAGGCAACGGTTTTACAGCCTGTTGCCAACACGCCAGCGTCCAAGAGAGCGTTCATCCAAAGCTCCCAATCTTGCCCGCCCATCACTTTGACAGTATTGGCAATTTCCTCTTCTGAAGCAGGTTCAATCGTAATATCACTGATTTTAAGCGTATCAGTATTTAAATTCTTAGATGTGTAAGGCTGCCCAATAGGTTTGAGTACTGAACTGTACGTTTCACCCGTATCAGGGTCAGTACGGCGAGGTGACGCTAAGCTGTATACCACAAGGTCTACCTGCCCCATGGAAGCTTTGATTTCTTCGATGGTTTTAGCTTTGATCTCATGCGAAAACGCATCGCCATTAATCGTTTTTGAATAAAGGCCTGCAGATTGAGCAGCTTCATCAAATGCTGCAGCATTGTAAAACCCCGCCGAACCCGTTTTGCGTTCGGTTGCTGGCTTTTCAAAACAAATCCCTAATGTATCAGCGCCCGAGCCAAATGCCGATGTAATACGCGAAGCCAAGCCATAGCCTGTAGAACAGCCAATCACCAAGACTTTTTTAGGGCCACCTTCTACAGCGCTTTGAGCTTTAACGTACTGTATTTGTGACTGAACATTCGCAGCACAACCTGTGGGGTGTGCGTTAATGCAGATAAATCCTCGAACTTTGGGCTTAATAATCATAAAGGTCCTCCAATACTCGCCTAGCAAGCGCCTATAACATATTGCGACTATGCCATTAACTAAAACAATCAACACAGCGCATAAAGCCCAACATTATATACCATTCCAATCTAGCTGCTCTCATGAAACCAGACTATTGTAAAAATGGGCACTATAAAAAATGCCGTCTCAAAGGTGTTCATCTACCATTGATCGAACACTAAACAAACACGGAATCAACTCAAAGGGCTCTTACACTCCCACACGAGAGACATGGACTTTAATCTAGCAATCCGTACAATGACCCATCTCTTTTTTAATTACCCGATCGATGTATTGGCGGAAATATGACGAATTCGAGCATTGATGATTTAAATTTAGTTTCTCAAGAGGTGCTAATTTCACCTGAGGCACTAAAAGCCGAGCTGCCACTCAACGAAGCAGCTACACATACGGTAACAGAAGGCCGCGCGACAATACGCAAAATTCTTGACCGAGAAGACTCTCGCTTAATGCTTGTGATTGGGCCCTGCTCAATTCATGATCCTGACGCAGCGATGGACTATGCTAGACGCCTCAAAGTGCTAGCAGATAAAGTCTCAGACTCAATCTATATCGTTATGCGTGTTTATTTTGAAAAGCCGCGCACCACGACTGGCTGGAAAGGATTAATTAATGACCCTGAAATTAATGACTCCTTCAAAATCGCCAAAGGCCTTCATATAGGGCGTAAATTATTATTAGATATCGCTGAACTAGGGCTGCCCACCGCAACAGAAGCGCTGGATCCTATTTCGCCGCAATATTTACAAGATCTCATTTCGTGGTCTGCTATTGGAGCACGTACAACCGAGTCTCAGACACACCGCGAGATGGCAAGCGGGCTTTCTTCGCCAGTAGGCTTTAAAAACGGTACCGATGGCGGCTTAACCGTTGCCATCAATGCGCTGCAGTCTGTTAGCAGTGCGCATCGCTTTTTAGGCATTAATGGCAACGGTCAGGTATCCATCATTCATACGCGCGGCAACCCTTACGGGCATGTCGTCTTGCGCGGCGGCAATGGTAAACCCAACTACGATTCAGTGAGTGTTGCTATTTGCGAAAAAGAGTTGGCGGCAGCAAACGTGCCAACAAACATCATGGTTGATTGCAGCCACGCCAACTCCAACAAAAATCATGAGCTGCAAACATTGGTGATGGAAAATGTCACCAATCAGATTATCGATGGCAACAATTCTATTATCGGCCTGATGGTTGAAAGTAACATTCATGCTGGCAATCAAAAAATCCCAGCAAACTTAGATGATTTGCAATACGGCGTATCCATAACCGATGCTTGTATTGATTGGGCTACTACAGAAGATGTATTACTGAGCATGCATGAATCGCTGAAGGATGTCTTACCGAAACGCGGTTAAGCTTATCAAGGCTTTATAGGCTTAAAATCTTAAATAAGCTTAAACAGTCAGTTAATTCAAAAGGGAGCCCAAAGGCTCCCTTTTTTGTTATTGGATACTCTTTTTATACTCGCACCGCACTTTTTTACACCAACTCTTTTCATGCTCACCCTGCATCACCTTTCGCTTCACCTTTCACATCACTTTTCATATAACAGCCTTCCCCCAAACTACCTCTCAATTGAATTCAAAATACTTCAATTTCAAATTTGAAATGAGCGCGATGGTTTTTTATATTCGCGCGAACATATCCGTTATAACTAACTAAACTTAAAAAAGGAAAATCTCAATCTTTTAGATATTTATCAATAACTTATGGTCATTTTAACCGTTTCCGGTGATCTCAAAAAACACGTCACACATCTTAAAAGATGCCTATTTTAGCCGCCACTTTGTGTAATGTGATTCACAAATAAACAAGACAATGTCTAGACACCGTTTTTGCTAATGTCATAGTAAAGATGAAGCGAACGATAATAAGCAAAGTGTGAGGCTACATATGATTCCAGATTCGATGGATACTTATAACAACTTCAACCAAAATGGCTCAGAAAATAGTACCGCCTCATTAAACGATACTAGTCGAGCATTGGCAGCATCAGAATCCTTTGAAGACTTATGGGAAGAGCTCAATAACCCCATGAGTTTTTGGCAAGAGCTTCGCCTTACGGCTATGTCAGGCACAGACTATGTTTTTGTCCCTAATTTTATCTATAGTGCGTTTGGTCCATCTTACTCACTATCACGCTTTGTCAACGAGTTGAGCTACGCGTTTTCCTTGGACCCCACACGACTTCAAATCATCTGCCTTCAAGATAATGCCGTTGTGCCCACCTATTCCAAAGCCATTCTGGAATGGACTGATGGCGCAGTAACACATGACCACCTAGAGGTCATTCCACCGCATTCAACCTACTATGATTTTATGCTGTCTATGTACGAACACAGTTCGCCAGCAGTCAGCCAACCGGATCATTAAAAATACGTAATTTATTAGTCTTGCTTTAGGGCTTGAATTTAACGCTTCAGCGGCAAAGGCAGGCCTGCAACAATAAGCGTTACTTCATCACATAGTGCGGCCAACTCTTGATTGAGCCGCCCTGACTCATCAACAAACGTACGGCTTAGCTCCCCAAGCGGAACGATGCCTGACCCCACTTCATTGCCCACCATCACAATATTCACAGAGCAGCTTTTTAATAGCGTAATGAATTGCTCACGTTGTTCACCCCAGCAATGATGGTGCAGGCAGTTACTGATCCACGATGTCAGGCAATCAATTAAAACAACAGCATGAGGGGTCTCTTTTATGCAGTGCAAAATGGCTTCAGCTAGAGCCGTTTGCTCTTCGATCAATATCCAGCGGCCTGCTCTACGCTCATGATGAATGGCAACTCGCTGTGCCATTTCACCATCACCTACCCAGCCCGTCGCAAGATACACAAGAGAAGAGGCAGGTTTCTGCGCCACAGAACAACTATTCGCCAAATCGATAGCACGGTTTTCAGCTGCGAGGCTTTTACCACTGCGCGCACCCCCAAGAACAAGAACTTTCACGGATTAACACCCATAGAAAAAAGCGTCTGGCGCGCTTAAGTATAATAGGCCTGTGAGCTATCAGAATGATCGGTCATATCCTTAACGCCTTGTAGGCCAGGTACCTTTTCCATTAAGGTCTTTTCTACACCGCCTTTAAGTGTCATATCAACAGCGCTGCACCCTTGACAACCGCCGCCAAACTTCAGCACGGCAACATTCTCTTCCGTAAGCTCCTCAAGAGTGACGTTACCGCCATGTGCTGCCAGACCTGGATTGACTTCATTAATCAGTACGTAATTGATGATGTCTTCCATTGGGCTATCATCATGGATTTTAGGCATTTTTGAATTTGGTGCACGGATCGTTAACTGGCCGCCCATGCGATCAGGCGAATAATCTACTTTAGCATCATCCAAAAAAGGAACGCTTCTGCCTTCAAACCATGCTTCGAGGTTGGGCAATGACATTTTGACATCACCTTCTTTTTCTTCGCCTGGCCGGCAATAAGCAATGCATGTTTCTGCCTGAGGTGTGCCTGGAGATGAAATAAACATACGAATGGCCATACCTTCGCAGTCTTGCTTACTCAATAGTTCAGATAAATACTCTTGTGCAGATTCAGTAATCGTCACATTAGGAAGCTGTACCGCTTCATCAGAAACGGATTCAGCGGTAGGGGTATCTTGCGTCATGGTTATGTTTACTCTTAAACAACAGGCATCAGGCTAATTACGTTCACAATGCTTAAATGGCGCGACATACTCTAAACAGAAGTTGAAAAACCCCTGATTAAGCATATACAACCCTATTACAGCACCCAACAGAATAACCCAGTAATTTACTTGGGTATTTTACCGAATCACCTACAAACCGCAATCACGATAAGGCATACGCTCGATACTTAATCTTGGCCGAGATAAAAAAGGATGTCTGCACGCTTTTTGTGCGACTTTAACCAAGCTCTCACATCAGCGGCTTTTTCAGCATCGGCTTCACCTAACAGTTTGGCGAACCTTGCTTGAAGCTTCTGTTCACTAATATCAGTGCGCACTTTATGCTGCCACGCATCGGTGAAAATGCGAGGGATTGCATTAGATAATTGTAATGCTTTGAGTAACGCCCATTCACCGCCATCCAACCAAGCTTCATCACAGTGATTACACAAATCCAAACGGTTTTTTGTACAACCCGAAATAGCAAACTTACTCATAATGCGAGCACATTTAGGGCAGGTTAGAGCCGCTTGACTATCTCCCTGCTCAATAGGCTCTGCTTGCAAGTTTTCTGACTCAGTATTGAGTTCACTTACATGACGATACTCCGCCCAATCTCGATAATGCAACAACGAGACCATTGCGCCATCACATGCCTGACAACTCTGAACAGGTAAGCCCTCCTCTAAACGAGCAGGCTTTAAAGGGTGTGTTTTACAGCTGGGACATTGCATAAAGTCACTTCACTAATGGTTGTTTATTCGTATTCACTAAAACCCATAGAGAGCCATTAGAAAATTGGTATAAGCTAAATATAGCGAGTTGGATCCGCAACATTGGCATCGCTAAAGCCTTTTTTGCGCAAGCGACATGAATCACAACTGCCGCAGGCTCTACCTTCATCATCAGCTTGATAGCACGATACCGTCATCCCGTAGTCAACACCCAAAGCATGCCCTTGCTGGATGATCTGCTCTTTGGTTAAGTCGATAAGAGGGGTCTGAATCGTAATGGGGCGGCCTTCAATGCCGGCTTTAGTGGCCACATTCGCCATTTTCTGAAAGGCATTAATATATTCAGGGCGACAGTCAGGGTAGCCAGAATAATCAACTGCATTGACACCAATACAAATCGCTTCTGCGTCGAGCACTTCAGCCCAACCTAACGCTATCGACAAAAAAACTGTATTACGCGCAGGTACATAAGTGACGGGAATCCCACCAGGATCATCTGTAGGCACATCAATCGCATCATCTGTCAAAGCCGAACCACCAATAGACCGCAGATCTAATGATACGACCTTGTGCTCAGTAGCACCCAAACGACTCGCCGTTAGCGCAGCAGCGTCAAGCTCTGCTCGGTGGCGCTGACCGTAATCAAAACTAATAGTGTAACAGTCATACCCTTGGGATTTAGCAATCGCTAAAACGGTGGTTGAATCAAGACCACCCGACACCAACACAACGGCTTTTTTACTCATAGCTCAACATACTCTACTTCTAAATGCTCTTTTTCTAAACGCTTTATTTCTACATGCTTTATTTCTAAATGCCCTATATCTAAACACCATCAATTTCTGGGCACTCTATTTCCAACTGCTTTACCGACCTTAATTACCATTTCAATTAACTACTTCAATGTCAAAACTGCTATTTATCCTGAAAAGTTTTGACAGCCGGTAATCATTATCTAATGGCCTGCAGTAAAACGAGAAACAGCTATACGGATTAACACTCGCACTTTACACACCAGGCTTATCACCCCATAACAATTTATGAAGCTGCATTTGAAAACGTACGGGAAGATTATCGTCAACAATCCAGTTAGCAAGTGAGGTGGCCTCTAGTTGCTCATAAACGGGGGAGAATAGAACTTCTCCCACGCGGGCAGGCAGCTGGTATTCATCCAGCTTAAATTTAGCCCATTCATAATCTTCACGGGTACCCAAGACAATCTTTATCTGATCTTTATCGCTCAACAAAGCAATATTCTCATACCGGTTGCGCGCAACTTCTTTAGAGCTCGGCGTCTTGAGATCCATCACGATACTGACGCGTGAATCTACGCCCGTAATATCTATTGCACCACTAGTCTCTAATGACACCGCATACCCTGCGTCACATAAAGCCTTCATAAGCGGCCAACAATTTGGCTGAGCAAGTGGCTCGCCACCCGTGACACAAACAATACGAGGATTAAAGTGCGCTACTTGCTCCAAAATAGCACTTATCGCCAAGCGCTCACCGCCATGGAATGCATATTCAGAGTCACAGTAGCCACAACGCAAGGGGCACCCGGTCAAGCGCACAAATACGGTAGGCAACCCTATTGTTTGGGATTCACCCTGTAACGAATAAAAGATTTCTGTGATGCGTAAGCCTGCATCTGATTGCACGTCAGACATAAATATCACACCCAAAACCGTGATCTTTGACGTGACATTTAAGTACAGAGACAGACTGGGATAGGAACAGGCATTCAAACATAGCTACCACATACAAAACTCAAAAAGACGAAGAGACAATTTTACCTGTTTTTGTGCTGCCTCGCTTAAAAGAATACTCTTTGCACACATAAGTGTTTGCATATACAGGGCCAACAAGAGAAAAGTTCAAAAAGCACTCATTAGTGACTTTAAAACAAACCTCACAATGTCTTTTGAATCGTTTTTCAAATAACGTTCTTTACATATTGCTTTTAAGGTTTATTCTTATTTGAGAATAATTCTTAAGGATGAATTTGAGTAACATGAAACTGAAACACCACACAAGTAAACTAACCCTGTTATGATCAAGCAGCAGAACCGATAAAATAATAATAAACGTAAGCGGCGTTCACCTTGTCATAGGTATTCATTTCCTTGATGAATCGCCCACTACGGTTTGATAGGATTTTACAATGCTAAAAAGAGTCGTTTCAATCTTCGTCATCAGTCTTATCAGTAGTACATTTTGGAGCAACTTTGCGTTTAGTGAAGCAATGGTATGGAAGGTATCCAATTCATTGGGTGAGCTCTATCTAGGCGGCACCATTCATATGCTGCGCCCCACCGATTACCCTCTCAGGCCAGAATATGGTGCGGCTTTTCATGATAGCGATACGATTGTTTTTGAAACAGACATGAGTGCAATGCTAGGAATCGGATTTCAGCAAAAAGTGCTTGAGCAAATGCGTTTACCTCAAGGCCAAACACTAAAAAGCATACTGAACGCTAAAACCTATTCTCGACTGACACAGTTTCTAGAACAACGTGGAATACCGATTACTGGGTTTGATTCATTTAAGCCCGCCATGGTCATTATGACGCTCACACTCACTGAGCTACAAAAAATTGGCATTAGCCCTACTAGCGGTGTCGAAATCTATTTTTCAGCAGAAGCCCGCAAACATAAAAAAGCATTATCCAGCCTAGAGACAGCTGATGAACAGCTGGCTGTCCTCACCAAAATGGGCGAAGGCTATGAAAATGCTTTTATTGAAGGATCACTTGATGATTTTGAAAATTTAGAAGCTGAGTTTGAAGTCTTGATAACCGCTTGGAAAAACGGCGATGATAAAAAGATCGATGAGAAAATGACTCAAACCATGAAGGGGCGATTCCCCGATATGTACAATACATTACTGGTGCAACGCAATTTCAACTGGATCACACAAATCAAAACACTCATCACAACACCCGAAAAAGAGTTTATTTTAGTGGGTGCAGCACACCTTGCTGGCGCAGATAGTGTGCAAAATTTGTTACGCGCCCAAGGCTATAAAGTAGAAAGGTTAACCCTTAAACAACAACTCGACCCGCAGCCCAAGATTGCACTATCTGAGCAACTCTTATCAGAACCGATCATTCAAAGCCAATAATTCAAAGCCTGTAACTCAAAGTTAGTAGTTAAAAGTGGGTAGTTAAAAGCCACTCAAATAAATCACCTCAACCGCCACTACGACTAAAAAACGATCAGAGACCTCAACCCCTTACCAGTAAAGGGGTGCAGGCAGTTATCCACACCTTTTGAGGCTATTCATTGAGGCTAGGTGTGGATACTCTTTAGTTGAGCTGAAGGTGATAAGGCATTATTCGAAACAGGGTAACCCCAAGACACCTATCCTTAATCACTCATCACGCAAGCTGCCCTGCTCGATAGTCACTCAAAGCCTGCTCGATTTCTGCCTGACTATTCATTACAAACGGGCCGTATTGAACAATGGGTTCCTTGAGCGGCTTCCCAGCTAACAATAAAAACTTCGCCACATTGCTTGATGCATTTTTCAACATGATACCTTCACCCTTCACCAAACGCGCAAGCTGTTGGGCACCTATTTCTTTGGTATTTGGCTCATGGACCTTAAACTCCGCATGGTTATGGCCATCACTTTTTGAAGGAATGCTCAAACCGTTTAAGAGGCTACCCTCATAAACATATATCAAGACTGTACTCTCTGGATCGATTGGCATTGTTAAACTCTTCCCTGGCAATAGCGAAACATCCAAATACACAGGTTGAGTCAAGTCAGAAGAAAAGTAGCCTGTAGTAACTTGGCCATTAATAACTGCATCACCCGCAATGGCTTTTAACTTGGTGCCATCAATACAATACTCAGGAACATCACGCTTGGGAATATCTTGATAACCTGATGGTTGCATTTTTTGCGCGGCAGGCAAATTGATCCATAACTGGAAGCCTCGCATTCTTCCTGCTGTTTGCTTTGGCATTTCTGAATGGATGATACCTTTTCCCGCCGTCATCCATTGCACACCACCGTCTTCGAGTAGGCCAATATTTCCCATATGATCACGATGCTCCATTTTACCTTGCAGCATATAAGTGACCGTTTGAAACCCTCGATGAGGGTGCGGAGGGAAGCCGCCAATGTAATCATCGGGCTCCGCTGATCCAAATTCATCAAGCAATAAAAAAGGGTCAAAGCGCTCTGGCTGCACCCCACCAAACACACGCAGCAGTTTGACGCCATCACCATCCGATGCAGCTGTCGCTTGGATCACTTCGGCTACTTTACGCAGTTTCATGACTCAACCCCTGATGGATCAATGCTTTTATATGCTGCTTAGCACCTGTAATAGCCGATGATTTATAGTCGCTCATGGCAATGCCTTCAGCGTAAATCCAATGAATAGCCTTAATACCTAAAAAATTCAAAAAAACATCCACTGCACTTGTTTGACTATCAGACGGTTTATTGCGATGTAAGCCGCCGCGGGTCGAAACAATGTAAGCCGTTTTACCTGTCAGCAATCCTTCTGGGCCATTTTCAGTGTATCGAAAAGTTTGGCCTGCGCGTGCAGCATAATCCATCCATGCTTTAACCGTAGAGGGCACTCCAAAATTGTACATAGGCATACCCAATATCATAATGTCAGCCTGTTTTAGCTCATCAACCACTTGGTCTGCGGCTGAAGCCCATTCTTGCTGCGCGGCATCTCGCTCTTCAGGCGGCAAACCTATTGCCGCTAAGATATCGCCATTCAGGTGCGGCAAAGGCTCAGCATTGAGGTCTCGATGGTTAATATCAAGTGTATGTTGTTCCTGTAAAGACGCAATAAGCTCATCGGCTAACCTATTCGATTGGCCTGCAGAGCCTGAAATACTGGCATCAATACGTAATACTTTTTGTGCTGTCATGGTCGGTCTCCGGTCGATAGTCTTTGTGAAATGGTCGTTATGAAATAGCTTTTATGAAATAGCTTTATTGAATGCACCTTTGATTTACTGCACTACATGCGGCTAAACCAAAGCATTGAGATCAGTCTATAACGATTTTTCTGGTCAATTGAGGCAAAAATATCGACAAAAAGAACAAAATTTTCGATAATTTAATTCTGAATGAGCCATTTTCAAAGGCCACAGCAGGTTTTTTATGAAAATCACACTAGAGCAATGGCTCACCTTTAAAACAGTTGTAGATGAGGGGAGTTATGCAAAAGCTGCCGAAGTGCTCAACAAGAGCCAATCCAGCGTAAGCTACAGCATGCAGCAAATGGCCCAACATTTAGCATCGCCTGTGCTAGAGCAACAAGGGCGCAAGGCCGTTATTACAGCAGCGGGACAAACGTTGTACCGTCACGCAGAAGAGCTACTAAAACACGCTTTAACGATGGAGCGTATAGCCGAAGATATGGCAGCAGGTGTTGAAGACAGCATCACGATTGCATTAGATGCGTTAGCACCACGCAGCCCTGTCTTTGAAGCCTTACAAGTCCTTGCACAAAAATACCCTAGAACACGCATCAAGATTCTCGAAACAACACTATCCGGGACCGATGAGGCATTATTGAGTGGGGCTGCCCATATTGCCATTACAGCTAAAACACCTCCTGGCTTTTTAGCTGACCCATTGATGCAAGTCAAAATGTATGCTGTGGCATCAGCCGGTCATACCCTCGCAGCACTGAGCCAAAAAAACGGTGGAGTCACTGAAGCTGACTTGAGTACAGCCCGACAAATTGTTATTCGCGATACGGGGCAAAAACGGGAACAAGATGCCGGTTGGCTTGGCGCACATCAGCG
>CALIUX010000075.1 GCA_938048505.1 uncultured Pseudomonadales bacterium | reverse complement strand
AACGTCAGCATAATATTTAGGATATATCATGTATTACGCCATTATCAGTGAAGATGTCGCCAATAGCTTATCATTACGTAAACAAGCTCGCCCACATCATATTGAGCGCCTAAAGCTCCTTGATTCACAAGGCCGCTTGCTAATTGCCGGCCCCCACCCTCTAAGTGACGATGAATCAATAGAAGGGTTTTCTGGTAGCTTAGTGGTTGCAGAATTTTCCAGTTTAAAAGAAGCGCAAAGCTGGGCTGATGAAGACCCGTATGTTGCAGCGGGCGTTTATGCCAATGTTCGCGTCAAGCCGTTCAAAAAGGTTTTGCCTTAATTGTTATTAGCCTTGCTTTGATCTTGCAGCCACTCTCACTTCGCTCTGCGTCCTTATCTTAGCTTGCATGTAGTCTACAAAGATTGTCGTTTTTGTTTTAGCGTGCAACGCCCAATGCAATACCTAGAGTTTAACCATGAAAAACATAATATCCATGCCTTTACCACTCAAAACGCTCGTATTGAGTGTGCTTTTTGGGGTATGCCTACTTGCAAAATCACCGCTCGCCTATTCACAAACACGCTATGTTACCGACAACATGATGATCTCGATGCGCTCAGGCCCAGGTAATGAATTTCGCATTATCAATAGCCGCATAAAAACTGGCACCCAATTGACATTGATCGATTCCCCCCAAGGTGATTGGTCTAAAGTGAAAACGGTCAACGGCAGCGAAGGCTGGATACGCAAGCAATACATACAAACACAACCTGTAGCCAAAATATTACTTGAGCAAGCACAAAGCCAGCGTACCGCTGCAGAGCAAAAAGCAACAGAGCTTGAACAACAATTTGCCGTTTTACAGCAGCAGCATGCTGATTTACTTGGCGCAAGCGAGAATACAAAAAGCGCCCATACACAACTCAATACGGAATATCAAAATCTAAAAATTCTTTCTGAAGATGCGGTCAACCTGAGCCAGCGATATCAAAGCTTATTGGCGGAGCATGAAATACTGATGACAAAGCACGATGCACTCAC
This sequence comes from uncultured Pseudomonadales bacterium, assembly GCA_938048505.1. GTDB lineage: Bacteria > Pseudomonadota > Gammaproteobacteria > Pseudomonadales > Cellvibrionaceae > Marinagarivorans. Next base: position 5,202 of record CALIUX010000075.1, on the reverse strand, counting down.
CGCTGAAAATGACCGGTTGCGCAGCGATCAAACGATTAGTCACGGCTTGTATGCGATTGCCCTATTACTAGGCGGCATGCTGCTAGCTATTTTACTGCCCTTGCTTAAGCCGCAAAGGCGCTATGCCGATCAAATACTGTAACGGTATACGTATCGATCATTCATACCAATACTATTTTTTTACCTCTTTCCCATAGGGATTTTTCATGCAACATTTTAAACGTCCAATCACTCTGATTTGCTGTGCGCTACTGAGTTTACTGCTGCTTGGCGGCTGCGTTACCGGCCCTAAAGAACCGGTAGTATTGCTGTCTACAACGCAAGGGGATATCACCATTCAACTTCACCCTGAGCAAGCGCCTAAAACCGTTGAGCTATTCTTAAAGCATGTTGATGCCGCGTTCTATACGGATGTTATTTTTCATCGTGTTATTCGTAATTTCATGGCGCAAACAGGCGGTTTTACTGAAGGCTTTAACCGCAAAGAACCTCTGGGCACCGTGGTTAATGAATCCTTAGAAGGACTACCCAACGTAAAAGGCTCTGTCGCAATGGCTCGCACACAAAACCCAGACAGCGCCTCTTCGCAGTTTTATATCAATGTGGTGAACAACCCTAACCTTGACGCAAAAGGTCAGCGTGCTGGATACACCGTATTTGGAACCGTCACATCGGGTTTAGATATCGCCATTAAAATCACCGAATTACCGCAAGGTGTACATGGACGAACAGGACATAGAAATGCACCCAATGAAACGGTGAAGATCCTTTCTGCTAAACGTATGAAGCCTGCGCCAGCATTAAGCTTTGAATCGTCAGAGCCAAAGAAATAACACTGTAAACCGTTTTAAACTATTTATTTTACTCTAGCTCATTGAAACCCACATAAGAGAGATAGCCGCACGTGATTGCCTTATCGATTAATCTAAATAAAATTGCGCTTTTGCGTAATTCTCGCGAAGGCAACTACCCCAATGTTGTTGAGTTTGGGCGGCGATGCTTAGATAAAGGCGCGAACGGTATTACTGTTCACCCTCGGCCCGATGGTAGGCACATTCGTCCACATGATGTCTACGCACTCAGAGAGCTGGTAGCAGAATACCCTCATGCTGAATTTAATATCGAAGGTAACCCCTTTGCACCCGCAGCGGGTGACTACCCAGGGCTATTAAAACTGGTTGCGGATACACGACCACACCAATGTACATTAGTACCCGATAGCGATAGCCAGTTAACATCAGATCATGGCTTTGACATGGCCACATCGAGCACTGCACTTCAGCCCATTATTGAGCAATTAAAAACGCTCCAAGTGCGCAGTAGTTTATTTATGGACCCCGACAATGAGCAGATATCACTCTGCCAACAATTAGGTGCTGATCGTATAGAGCTCTATACCGGCCCATTTGCACACGCCCATCAGCAACAAACCGATTCTCTTGATGCGTTATTCAAGGCGCATCAAGTCGCTGCCATACACGCTGACGCACTGGGTTTAGGGGTGAATGCGGGCCATGATCTCAACTTACACAATATGCCACTTTATAAAACCATACCGCACTTAAAAGAGGTCTCTATTGGCCATGCTTTTACCGTCGATGCATTATTGATGGGGTTTGATAACGCTCTAGAGGCTTATTTAGACGTTTGCTCAGAAGGTGCAGGCACATGAAAGATAGCCAAGCTTACCTAGAACGCAAAGCCTCATTTGCCAAAGTCTTAACTATTTATGGCCGTAAACCCGTGCTTGAGGCGCTATCAGACAATAGCATTGAGCCTTTTAAATTACATTTGGCTGAAAGCAATAAACCTGCGCCCATTTTGACCAACGCGATTGATTTGGCTAAACGCAAAAACGCCGAAGTGGTGTATCACAGTAAAGAGCAACTGAGCCGCATTTCTAAAAGCAGCAAGCAAGATCAAGGTATCGCACTGGATATACACTGCCCCAGCTTTAAAAATGTTGATGATGTGATGAAGCTTCATCAACATCATATAGCGTCTCAACAAACGCCTGAACAAGCGCGCCCTCTTCGATTGTTAGCACTGTGTGATATTCATAACCCACAGAATCTAGGCATGATTATTCGCTCGGCTTGCGCAGGCAATTTAGACGGTATTCTCATCCCTAAAAAAGGCTGCGCAGCGCTGTCACCGCTTGTTATTAAAGCTAGTGCGGGCACTTTATTTAAAGCGCCCATCATTCTGTGTGAATCGCTGCTTAAAGCGTTAAAAGCTTTTAAGCAAGATGGCTTTAGTGTCTGCACGTTATCATCACACTCAAAGGAATCACTCTTTGAGCACGCTGCGCAAGGCCCCACTATTTATGTTCTAGGCAATGAAACAGAAGGTGTAAGCCAAGAGATCTTTGACTTGGCAGACCATAAACTCATGATCCCCATGCAAAACAACGTCGAATCACTCAACGTTGCCGTCACTGCTGCACTGATTGCGTTCAATGATGGTATTCAACGCAACGTGTAAACCTGCAACTTGAGCTGTTGCTCTGGGTTGATGTCTGGGAAGTCCTCGCTCGGCTCAAGTGACTGCTCAAGCCGTAAGGCAGGGGCAAACTCATCAAAGACGCCTTTCAAAAACTGGCTATCAAATTCTGGGGCATTTAAACAAGCCAAAATCTGCCCTTTAGGTGAGAGCAAATCAGGTAGGCGGCGCACAACTTTTTGGTAATCTTTTGTGGCAACAAAACTCCCTCGCTGAAAGCTTGGGGGGTCTAAAATAATCACATCATACGGTGCGCCACGCTTAATCTTGCCCCATGATTTAAGGATATCAACACCCCAAAACTGCACTTTAGAGGTATCGTGATGATTTAAGCGATGATTCTCTCTACCTGTAGTCAATGAGCGCCGGCTCAAATCAATATTCACAACAGACGTTGCACCAGACTCAATAGCAACCACAGAGAATGCACAGGTATAGGCAAATAAATTCAGTACCGACGCGCCTTGCGAATACTGCTCAAGCCACTGCCTACCAGGCTCCATATCTAAAAAGAAACCGCAATTTTGCTGTTTAAAATCCAGTAAAAAACGTAACAGTCCTCTTTTAGCGACAATCTGGGGCGCATCATCAGCGCAGCCTTTTAGCCAAATGTAGGGCGCATCTTTTTGGTCGCGGCGCTGTATCGCCAAGTGCGAAAAATGACTAGGTAAATACTCTTCTAAAAGCGCCAGAATAGATTGGTATAGCGCGTCAGGTGGCTCATTAAAAACCGTGAGCAACAATAATGGCTCAAATGCATCTAAGACACACCATTCTAAACCTTCAAAGCATTGACCTCTGCCATGAAAAATACGCTGGCTGTCACTGCCCTGCTGTTTATCAAGCAACGCCTGTAAAGCATCTTGAAAAGGTTTTAAAGTGTTTGATTGCGGTTCTATCATCGCTTTGTGCGTCATTTAACCGCCTCGTAGTTCATACATAACTGTTTCTTGGTAGCCTGTTTGTACATCGACCCAGCCAGACCACTCATTATCTAAGCCTGCATCGCCACTATCCATTAAAAGCGGGCGCCCTTGCAGCGTTGATAATTTTTCTTTTGAGGCAAGAATATGCAAGTTCTTAAGGCCTACGGACCGTAAAATATCAGGTGTAATTTGCTGATTACCACGTCCAACAATATGCCCTTGTCCACCAATTGCAGTAAGTACAATCGCGGTTTTATCGCCATAACCTGAGACAAGGCCGGTTAACTCATCTGCATTAAGGTCTTTTAGCAGTCCGCGCTCAGGGTGCAATACATCAACGCCCAGCAAGGTGCCTTGGTGCCCCCACTCTGCTAAAACGCCTAACGTTGTTGATCCAGGCGCCCAGATAATAAGCATACCCTCGCCCAGCTTTTCACGCAGATCATCTGCCATGGCCAGCAGTACAAGCTCTTCGTTTTCGATTCCGCCCTGCTTTACGGCCTGAACATATTCAGCGGCTTCCGGCACTAGCATTTCGCCATAGTGCTGAGCTTGTACACGACCTTGCCTAAACAGGGCCTCATCAATGTCACGCACTTCTTGATGGCGAGCTGCCATAAGCTGGCCTTCTATTAGCTGCTTGACTAGCGCCGCAGCAGATTGAGGATTAATAGCATAGACACCGGAATGCATCTTAACGCCTGCGGGTATACCCAGCACTTTTACATCCGCCCCCACTGCGCGATACACATCCCGTGCGGTACCATCACCGCCCACAAAAACCAACAGATCGACTCCATACGCCACTAGCGCTTGGGCAAAACGTTCTGTATCAGCAGGCGTTGTAGGGTAAGCCACCTCATTGGGCAAAACCTCATGGGCAATACCCACTTCAGACAATACATCGGAGCCCAGCAACCCTGGCGCAGCCACTACATTAAACTGATCTTGATGTGAGACTAAGCGAGACCAAAACGTCGCTGCACGATTAGGCGCCAACAATTGAACGGCGCCTTCATGCGCGCTTTTCTGCAGATGAGGTAAATCACTGCCTTTAAAGCCTGATGGGCCACCTAAGCCTGCATAAGGGTTAAGAATAAAACCAATGCGAATCATTAGCTCGTTTGCTCAGCAACATGATTAATAGCCGATAAAAAGCGCGTAACCGCTGTGTAGCCAGCATCAGAGTAATGGCTTTGATCGGCATAAAAATGACTAAACTCCCTACGCTGCCAATACGCTTTACGTAATTTATCAAACGTCGTCAAAATAGCCTCTTTTTTAGAAAGACTGTCGGCAATTAAGGTGTGATCTTCTTGGATGTTGTATGTTTCAAGAATCACTTGATTGATGATATTTTGATTTGACTGACCGCCACCACTTATGGCATCAGGTATGCGCTTATCATCAGACAAATCAGACGATTTCAGCACAACGGCTTCACCGAGCACGGCTTGCCTAACAGATGCAATGCGCTCTTCTACTTTTTGAGCATCAAGGCCAAGATGCTTGGCCAGCGCACGGTAGATCATCAACGAACCATTGAGCTTGCCTTCAAAGCTATATCCGGCAATATGCGGGGTACCACACTGTACTACATCCATTAAAGGCGTGTAGATGTCCGGCTCATTAGCCCACACATCGAGTACAACTTTAATAGAGGGCGTCTTTTGAATGTAGTGATACAGCGCGTGATTGTCGATTACCTCACCCCGCCCTGCGCTAATCAGTAAAGCGTTTGGATTGAGGGCGCTAAGGTTTTCAGCATTCAGCA
>CALIUX010000074.1 GCA_938048505.1 uncultured Pseudomonadales bacterium | reverse complement strand
TGTGCAGACATTAAAGAGCATTAATGAAGTTGTGAGCCAGATCGATTCAAATTTTTCTCGTCGTATATCCGATTTTCCCTGTGGTACGCCAACCCGCTACGACATTATTGGTGATGTGCACGGTTGTGCCCAGACGTTAGAAAAATTACTGTGCCAAATGGGCTATCAACAAACAGAACAAGGTTATGTTCACCCTGACCGCAAAACGATTTTTGTCGGTGATATTGTTGATCGTGGGCCACGTATTAGAGAAACACTGAATATTGTCTATGACATGTGTCAGTCCGGTCAGGCGCAGTGTGTCATGGGGAATCATGAGCTGTATGCCATTGCGTATTTTATGCCGTTGCCTAACCACGAGCTGCCCGAAGAAGAGCTGGCTGCAAGCGATGAGGACAGTCATCGGCAATACGTCCGTGAACACAATGCACACCATTACCGTCTTATTGCTGAAACGCTAGAGCAATATCGCGACCACCCTATTGAATGGGTCAAGATGCTAGAGTGGTTCAAAACATTACCACTCGTGATTGAAAATGCATTTTTTCGTGTAGTTCATGCCTGTTGGGATGAAGCGCTGATTGGCCAGTTACTAGAGCGCTTCCCAGATTGTGTGATTGACGACGCTTTTATCCAAGCGTCTGCTGACCCCAATAGCTTTGCCGCTAAGGCATTGGCTCGACTAACGCGGGGAACCTCAATGTCTTTACCTGCGGGCGTTGTCATTAAAGGAGGGGACGGTATTCACCGTACGCGTTTTCGTACGCGCTTTTGGTCAAAAAACCCTAAGCGTTATCGCGATGTGGTCTTTCAGCCCGACCCTTTGCCCAATGATCTTGCAGATGAAAAGCTCAGTCATGCAGAATACGATCGACTTATTCAATACAGTGAGCAAGAAAAGCCGGTCTTTATTGGGCATTATTGGTTGCAAGGCGAGCCAAAATGTTTACGTGCGAATGTAGCCTGTCTAGATTACAGCGCGGTTAAATATGGAAAACTTGTTGCTTATCGCTTTGATGGCGAAGAGACGCTTTCTGATGAAAAGTTTCACTGGGTAGAGGTTAATCGTTAACGTGACAGACGCAACGCCTGATTCACCTGCTTCTTCAGCTCATACGGGCCGATTTCCGCTTGATACAGATCTTTCTCCGCTGATTCATATGCTTAATGCTAAAGGCATTGCTCATCGTGTCACGGAGCAAAATGGCCAGCAGCATTTATTGCTAGCAGAAGGGCAAGATGTTGCACAGGTTAAAGCATTACTGCTCGCTTTTGAGCGTGGACAGTTATCGCAAGATTCCAGTTTCGAGTACTTGCCTCAACAAAGCCAAATCGGCTCAATCCATTCTAAGCCGGTGAATAACAGTTTGATGAGCAGTAGCTTGTCACTGATTTATCGCGCGCCGGTTACAGTGTTACTGATTATTTTAGGTGTTATAGGTTGGTTGGGTTACTCACATGCATCTGATGCATTGTTTTATGCGTTGCTATTTGTATCGGAGTCCGCTAATCGTCAAGCTATTTTGTCTCCGTGGGAGTCACAGCAATGGTGGCGATTGATGGCCCCTGTATTTTTGCACTTTTCATGGTGGCACATTGCACTCAACGGCTTGGCAATGTTGCAGGTGGGTAGTGCCGTTGAGCGCTCCTTAAAATGCCCTTTTTATTTGGCATTTTGTATTGTAACGGGCGTAGTGGGTAATATTGCACAGTATTACATTGCGCCAGAATCACCGGTATTTGGTGGTTTATCGGGTATTGTCTTTGCACTCTTTGCATTTAATGCGGTATTACAATGGAAACTGCCTGAGCAGGCGTTAAAGCTGCCAATCGGTTTTTATCTTTTCTCACTCATTTGGCTGGCTTCTGGCTTTACGCCGGTATTTGCTTTTTTGTTTGACGCGCAAATGGGCAATGGCGCGCATCTAGGTGGTGCAATAGCCGGCGCCTTATTGGCATTTACTTATCTCTTTTTCTACCAACATAACGGTGCAAAGCATGACTAACGACTCTTTGCTAGATGCGCAAGCGACATTAGAATCGATGACCCCGGTCATTTATGAGCGTTTTTTGGATGCTATAGCTATAGGGCGATGGCCCAATGGTGATGCGTTAACGGCTGAGCAAAAAGAAACCTGTCTGCAGGCGATTATTTTTTACGAGGCAAAGCATATTCCAGCAGAGCAGCGCACAGGGTATGTGCCCCCCAAAACAACGCCTTGTGATGATGAACAACCTCTTTCTTGGAAAAAATAAGCATCCGAGAAAAAGCAGTTAAAACTGAATTTTTTATGGACAGATTGGCAAAAATACCTGCCGACACATGAACCGTGAGCAAACCCAAAGTGAGCAAGTTATGAGCCCTGTGGATACAGTATATTTAAAAGACTACCAAGCACCTGCCTTTTTAATTGAAAAGACGGAACTGACTTTTGAGTTAGATCCATTAGCGACACGCGTGACATCACGTTTGCACTGTACGCAGAATCCCGAAAGGCCATTGGCAAATTCACTTTTTTTACAAGGTGAAGCATTAACGCTGATTTCAGTGAGTATTGATGGACAGGTGTTAACGGCTTCAGACTATGAGCAAACAGATGAAGGACTTTTGCTTAAATCGGTACCGGCTGCATTTATATTGGAATGCGTGACGGGTATTTCGCCAGAAACTAATACCTCATTAGAAGGATTATATAAATCAAGAACAATGTACTGTACGCAATGTGAGGCAGAAGGTTTTCGAAAAATCACTTACTACCTCGATCGTCCTGATGTTCTAAGTGAATTCACTACAACGGTTATTGGTGATAAAGCACAATTCCCTATTTTATTATCTAACGGTAATTTAATTGATAAAGGTGAAAAGGATAATGGCTTGCATTACGCCACGTGGCACGATCCTTTTAAAAAGCCCGCTTATCTGTTTGCATTAGTCGCAGGTGATTTGGAGGTTGTTGAAGATACTTTTACCACCTGTAATGACCGCAAGGTGGATTTAAAAATATTTGTCGAAGAAAAAGATCTCGATAAATGTGATCATGCCATGCAGTCTTTGAAGCACTCTATGCGATGGGACGAAGAGGTCTATGGCCGCGAATACGATCTCGATATTTTTATGATTGTTGCTGTTGATGATTTCAATATGGGTGCAATGGAAAATAAAGGCCTCAATATCTTTAACACGTCTTGCGTATTGGCAAGCCCTAAAACGACAACAGATGCAGGCTTTGCACGGGTAGAAGGTGTAGTGGCGCATGAATATTTTCATAACTGGTCTGGTAACCGTGTTACATGTCGAGACTGGTTTCAGCTGAGTTTAAAAGAAGGCTTTACGGTCTTTAGGGATGAAGAGTTTTCAGCAGATATGGGCTCGCGTACAGTTAAGCGGGTAGAAGATGTGAATATTATGCGCACGCTGCAATTTGCAGAAGATGCCGGCCCAATGGCGCACCCTGTGCGGCCGCCTTCTTATATGGAAATTTCGAATTTTTATACTTTAACGGTGTATGAAAAGGGCGCTGAAGTGGTACGGATGTACCATACCTTATTAGGAGCAAAGGCTTTTCGTGAGGCAACAGATCTTTACTTTGATCGGCATGACGGCCAAGCTGCTACGATTGAGCATTTTATTGATGCTATGCAGACGGTATCAGGCCGTGATTTTTCCCAGTTTAAGCGTTGGTACACACAAGCAGGCACGCCTGTTGTGAAAGCAAGTGGTGAATATGATGCGGCGAGCAAACGTTATACATTGACACTCGAACAATATTGCCCCGATACGCCTGAGGCAAAAAGTGCCGATAAACGACCTTTCCATATCCCTGTCGATATGTCGTTGTTGGGTGAAAAGAGCGCATTACCTTTGGTACTCAAAGATGATAGCGCGCAAGATTTGTCATTGCCGGAACAAACGCATCGTGTTTTAGAGTTAACACAGGCAAGACAGCAGTTTGTCTTTGCGAATATTCCTGCAGAGCCTGTGCCTGTCTTATTTCGAAGCTTTTCTGCTCCCGTTAAAAGTGCCTTCCCGTATAAAAAAGTCGACTTACTGAAAATTATTAAACAAGAAAGTGACGGCTTTGCGCGATACGATGCGATATCGCAGCTTTCAGTTATTGCTATATTTGATGTGATGGCGGCGCTGCGAAAAGATGAAATTTGGACGCTAGAACCGACCTTGCTTGATGCGTTTCAAAGCTTACTCAGTGACAAAGCTTTAGACCCTGCCATGGTGGCACTCATGTGCCAGCTTCCATCCCTTAATTATCTTTCGGGGTTATCTGCACCAATTGAAGTTGACCTATTGCATCGTGCGCGCGAAGCCCTTTTCATTGCTATCGCCGAGGAGTGCGCAGATCTTTGGCTTGCTACATACCACCGGTGCGCAACGCAAGAACCTTATCAGTTTAATGCTGAGGCAGTTGCTTTGCGAAGCTTAAAAAATGTGGCTTTGTCTTATCTTATGAAGGGCGATGCTGAAAATGCGTTGCCTCTTTGCTTGGCTCAATATGAGCAAGCAGACAACATGACAGACCAAGCGGCTGCATTAACGGTGCTAGTCCACAGTGATAGCCCTGCTTTGCAGTCTGCGCAGAGTAAAGCCCTTAATGATTTCTACCAGCAATGGCAGCATGAAAGTTTAGTGGTTAATGTGTGGCTGTCTATTCAGGCGAGCAACCCGTCACATCATGGCTTAAAGCGTGTGATGTCGTTGATTGACCATCCCGCTTATGATGCTTCAAATCCCAATAAAATTAGAAGCGTTGTGGGTGTATTCTGTAGTCAAAACTTAACGCATTTTCATGCATCAGATGGATCGGGTTACCTATTTTTGACCAATCAAGTACTTGCACTGAATGAAACCAACCCTCAAATCGCATCGCGTTTGCTTGCGCCATTAACTAAGTGGCGAAAGTACGATGTAGAGCAGCAATCTTTGATGAAGGCAGCACTCGAAAAAATTCAAGCAGCCCCTAATTTATCAAAAGATGTCTATGAGGTTGTCTCGAAAAGCTTGAGCTAATGCATTTAACGACCATGCCATAGCCCATTATGTTATGTGCTAGCCTCACGCATTACTCAGTAATAGCACAAGCTCTTGATTGCCATAATTTAGAGTGTTTTTCAGTTTAAAGAGATAGTAGTGAGTGTTTCTATGATTAAGCGTTATTGGGAATTTCATAACACGGCGAGCAGCTATGGCATTGTTAGCCGCTTAATTCATTGGATCAGTGCGATCACCGTCATAGCTTTGTTTTCTTTGGGTTTATGGATGGTCAGTTTAGATTATTATCATGACTGGTATCGAACGGCTCCGGATATTCATCGTAGTGTGGGTGTGTTGTTAATGGGGCTAACGCTTTTGCGTTTGGTTTGGTATGGCATCTCATCTCGCCCACGACCTTTAAGTTTGAACCCTGTTGCTCGATGTCTTGCCGTTGCAGTGCATCACCTTATGGTGTTGCTACTGTTCATGATGTTTTTTTCGGGTTACTTAATTACAACGGCTCAAGGCGATGTGTTGTATGTTTTTGACTGGTTTACTCTTCCTGCAGTGATAACGGGTATTGATAATCTAGAAGATATTGCTGGTATCATACATAAATGGTCAGCCTTTATTTTAATCGGCCTGGCAGGATTGCATGCCCTTACTGCCTTTAAACACCACTTCATCAATAAAGATAAGACTTTGCGCCGAATGCTGTGGGGCTCACACTAAACCATGTTTTACTCGTGACTGGCTTGCTGTAATCAGTGATTATTCAGTAAACGGTCATTTTTTTATTTCATTGCTTAAGAGGTTTTTAATGCGATATTTTCCTTCTTTATCTTTCCCTGCTTGTTTATGTATTTTGCTAGCGGCCTGTTCACAAGATGATTCTCAGCAGCAAGCATCTCAACAGCAAGTAACGCCTCAGAAAGCGTCTCCCTCTGCTCAGCCAGCTAAAACATCACCAATAGAGGCCAATGCTGCAAATGGCATGGCGTCAAAGCCCGTAGAATCAAAAAATGTTGAGCCAAATGTTACTGAGCCAGAAAACCTAAATGGTATGCCTTCGCACTGTTCAGGTAATGAAAAAACATACCTCAGCGCTAAAATGAAAAAAGTAAACGAGACAAAAGAGGGAATAAAATATGCAGAGACGAATAATATATTATCGCTCTGTGTAGACGGCGATAATATTATTTATCGATATGGCAAGATTGGTAGCCCTGATCTTGAAAAAGTGGCTACACCAGAAAAACCTTTCTTCCAACACTTTTCTCGAATAGGGCGCAATCTGAGCGTTCAAAAAACATATTTTAATAATGGCCAATATTATTACTATGTGTCGGAATCTTTCGGGATGGGTAGCGGTATCTCAATTTATGTATATCACAACGCTAAGCGGCTAGTTGAGCTCTTTTCTGGCGGGGAGCCAGGTGCTGACTTTTGGCTTTCAACTGAATTAAGGTTACCTGAAAGTAGTTTGCAAGATAAGATCCCTACGCATGAAGCTATGCAAGAGAACGGATCTTAGAAAACCGAGTTGTTATTTTTATAGATTTAGCGTGCTAATTTGCAACAATTGCACTCTATATTTGTCTAACATGCTCAGCCATATAGTGATCTGAGCGTGTTTTCTCAGCGCCAGAAACTGCTTACTCTCAAAGCTGAAAGTAAATCAATGGTTGCTAACTGTCTGTTTCATCAGTGACCTAAACAACACATCGTCCAGTTCACAGAGAGGATTCTCCCGTGTTTCAGTCTATTGCTCAGTCTTTAAGTCAAACGAAAACCCTTCTTCTAGTCTCGGCATTAACTTGCGGTGCAATAGGGCTTTCTGCGCCAGCCGTCGCCGATGATTATGTGATTGATACGCGTGGTGCGCACGCCTTTATTCAATTCCGTATCAAGCACCTAGGTTACAGTTGGTTATATGGCCGTTTTAATGAGTTTGAAGGGGAATTTACCTTTGATGAAAATCGCCCTTCAAAAAATAAGGTTATTGTTGATATAGATGTAACCAGTTTAGACAGTATGCATGCCGAGCGTGACAAGCACTTGCGTGGCAAAAAATATCTGAATACAGAAAAATTCCCAACGGCTAAATTCGTTAGCACAAAGTATGTACCAACGGGTGATAAAACAGCAAATCTACAAGGTAACCTGACGCTACATGGCACCACCAAGCCGGTGACTATCAGTGTTGAGCATATTGGTGGTGGAAATGATCCTTGGGGTGGTTACCGCAATGGTTTTGAAGGAACACTAACCATTAATCCTGCAGATTATGGTATGCAGCTCACAAAGAGCCTTGGCCCCTCTGCCAGCGAAGTCGAACTGTTCTTAACGGTTGAAGGGATTCGCAAAAAAGACCTTAAGTCTAAAAAATAAATGGGTAGGCTCAAACTGTGCTATTAAGATAGTGGTGCCTGTGTATGATCATGGGCACGATTATTATTGATTGTTAACTGTATAGAGGGGCTTTTATTTAGGGCAATCTGTACAGTGATTCTTTCTAGGAGATTATCATGGCACTGTTGAGTGAGCGCTCAATGGATGAGTGGGTAGCAGAATATGCCGAAGCGCATCAACACCCAGCAAATCGTCTACTCCATACGCTAGGCATACCCTTAATTGCTTTATCCATTATTCTGCTGCCCGGCGTTTTTTTTGCCCCTCAATTAGGGTGGCTAGCCCTTGCACTGTTTGTAGTGGGCTGGGTTTTTCAGTTTGTAGGTCATGCCTATGAAGGCAAACCCCCCGAATTTTTAAAAGACTGGCGCTTTTTATTTGTTGGGTTGCGCTGGTGGATTGCTAAGGTATCAGGCCGAGTGTAGCTTGTTTACCCTGTTTATCATCAGGCCCACCTATTGAGGTAATTAAGGCGGGCGTAGTACCTTACTTAAGTTAAGCTCTACTGATAGCTCTCTATACTAGGGCAGCTACAAATCAAATTGCGATCACCATAAACATTATCGATACGGTTTACCGTTGGCCATACTTTATGTGCATGCAGATAAGGTAGCGGGCGGGCCGCTTCATCCCGCGTGTAAGCGCGATCCCAATTGGCATCCATAATGTCATCCAGTGTATGGGGGGCGTTAACCAATGGGTTGTTGTCTTGGCTCCATTCACCACTTTCAACTTTATCGATTTCTTGGCGAATGCAAATCATCGCATCACAAAAGCGATCCAGCTCTGCTAAGGATTCACTTTCTGTTGGTTCGATCATCAGCGTACCGGCTACGGGGAATGACATAGTCGGCGCATGGAAGCCAAAATCCATCAGGCGCTTTGCAATATCTTCTTCTGAAATACCACTGCTGGCTTTGAGTGGGCGAAGGTCTAGCAAACACTCGTG
>CALIUX010000073.1 GCA_938048505.1 uncultured Pseudomonadales bacterium | reverse complement strand
TTTGCATCCGATCAGCCCGACGTATCACGTGCGGGCGCAATGCGTCATATTGGTATTTATGCATACCGTGTCGGTTTGCTGCATCAGTTTGTACAGTGGCCTATGGCAGCACTAGAAAACATCGAAAAACTGGAGCAGTTACGTATCTTGGCAAATGGCCACCGCATGCATGTGGCGCCAGCATGCCAAGAAGTCCCTGCGGGTGTAGATACGCAAGAGGATGTTGCGCGTGTTGTGCAATTATTGCAATCTTAAAAAATGTTGCTATTTAAAGGTGCATGATAAAAACATGTCATGAGGCATGCTGTTAGAATAGGTTATAAAAATCGTTAAATGAGTGCTCCACAATGAAAAAAGTCTTATTTGTTTGCCTCGGTAATATTTGTCGTTCCCCCACTGCGCACGGTATTTTTGAGCAGCTTGTGCAAGATAGAGGCTTGGCAAATCGTATTACAGTTGATTCGGCGGGTACATCAGCTTGGCATATTGGCAAAGGCCCCGATTCACGGAGTATTCAAGCAGCCAAAAAACGTGGCCATCACTTAGAGCACTTACGCGCCCGCCAAGTGACGGTGGACGATTTTGATGAGTTCGATGTGATCTTGGCCATGGATAACAGCAACCTGTCTGATTTAGAAGCATTGCGGCCAGCACACTTTACCGGCCACTTAGGTTTGTTTTTAGCGTTTGCGAAAAATCATTCTGAAAGCGAAGTGCCAGATCCTTATCATGATGGTGAAGAGGGTTTTGTGCATGTATTGGATCTGGTCGAAGATGCTTGTGACGGGCTGTTGCAATACTTAATTGAGCCTTAACAAAAATACGTAAAAGATAAAGCGTTCTATGAGTGGCACCCTGCAAAATAGCTGGCAAGCGAATACTGATTTGAGTCAGCTCAATACCCTAGCTGTACCCAGTGCGGCAGAATACTTTTTATGTGTGCAAACCGCTGAAGCACTGGCTGATGCGATTCAACAGGCTAAAGCCAAAAAGCTCTCTTTTCATATTTTGAGTGGTGGCAGTAATGTTCTCTGCCAGCCATATATTTCAGGTTTAGTGATTCAGCCTAAAATACAAGGCATTACGGTTGAGCAGCCCGATACTCACAAAGATAAGAGCGTCAGGCTAACCGTTGGGGCAGGCGAATCATGGCATGCGTTTGTTGATTGGTGTTTAACCCAAGGCTATTACGGGCTCGAAAATCTTGCACTTATTCCTGGTTGGGTTGGCGCGGCGCCGATTCAAAACATTGGCGCCTATGGTGTTGAAGTCAGCCACTTTTTAAAGGCCGTGCACTGGTACGACTGTGACAATGCAAGGCAAGTTGTTTATAGCCAAGAACAATGTCAGCTGGGGTATCGTGACAGTATCTTTAAGCGAGAATTAAAAGGCCGCGCCATTATCACGCATGTTGTATTTGAATTGCCGCTAAAGCCTAACCCCGTATTAAATTACGCTCCTTTAAAGACCTTATTCGATGGCAAGCAGGCTACGCCGCGCGCAGTGTTTGATGCGGTATGCCAAGTGCGTGGGCAGAAGCTTCCTGATCCTTCTGATATTCCAAATTGTGGCAGCTTTTTTAAAAATCCGGTTATTTCTGCGCAGCAATTCTCTTCGCTTCAAGCGCTTCATCCTAAGATTCCTCATTACCCTCAAAGAACTGGCGATATCAAAATTCCTGCAGCATGGTTGATTGATCAGGCAGGTTTAAAAGGGCAGTGGGTAGAAGGGCTACGTGTACATGTTGATCAAGCCCTTGTTTTAACCAACCCTAATGGCCAAGGCTTTGACCATGTTATGGCAGCCGAACAGGCTATTATTGCAAGAGTTAAAGAGGTGTTTGGGGTGAGACTCGAGGCAGAACCTCAAATACTTTAGTGCGCGAGCTAATTCCAAGAATTAATAAATATTCGCATTAGTAAATATTTAAGTCCACTTGCTAAAATCAATTTAACACTTTCTATTGATACTGTTCAGCTTTGTTCTTGCTGAGCTCTAGTTAAATTGTTGCTTCGGTTCTTAATTTACGACACAGGTTCGGTAATAGTAAATGGAATCTGACATCCTCCTAAACCGCAATACCCGTTTGGATTCTTAGCCAAGTATTGTTGATGGTACTCTTCAGCATAATAAAAGGTTGAGGCAGGTTTTATTTCTGTTGTGATCTCGGCATGGCCATGTGCCGCCAGTGCCTTTTGATACTGCTCTAAACTATTTTTTGCTTGGGTAGTTTGCTCATCGCTTAATGTATAGATCCCGGAGCGATACTGCGTGCCTTCATCATTCCCTTGACGCATACCTTGAGTGGGATTGTGTGACTCCCAAAAAATCTTGAGTAAATCTTGATATGAGATAACCTCTGGCGAATACACAACCAATACGGCCTCATTATGTCCTGTAGAGCCAGAGCAAACTTCTTCGTAGGTAGGGTTAGGTGTATAGCCCGCGGTATAACCTACAGCAGTGCTAGAAACACCTGCCGCAGACCAAAATTTACGCTCCGCTCCCCAGAAGCACCCCAAGCCAAAAAAAGCCTGTTCTAGCCCCGGTTTGAATGGTGGG
>CALIUX010000072.1 GCA_938048505.1 uncultured Pseudomonadales bacterium | reverse complement strand
GTATGCTTGGTATGCCCATAATATGATGCTAATCGAACCGCCCGTTATGCGCTATATAAAGAAGCTTTAAACTGTAAGCGGCTCGATTGTTTGTGGTTGGCTAGCCTTCCTTGGTGCCTGCTATTGATGAGTGTCTAGAAGTGGTTTTGCCGTTCGCTTTTTATCCACCCTTGAGTTTAGCTAAAAAAGCATCGTAAGCGGGGTTGTCAGTTTCTTCCCAGTATGAATAGTTGAGTGCCTCAAGTGATGCCTCAAGTGCGGGTTTGTCTTCTTTATCTGCCTGTAGCCCCAGCAATACACGCCCGTATGCAGAACCATGGTTTCGGTAATGAAAAAGTGTAATGTTCCAGCGATCTGCAAACAGGGTTAAAAATTTCAACAAGGCACCAGGGCGCTCAGGGAATTCAAACCGGTAGACCATTTCGGTTTGAAGGTAATCTGGCGCATGCCCACCAACTAAATGACGAATATGCAGTTTGGCCATTTCATTGTCTGTCATATCAGTCACATCATAGCCGTGCTCAGTCAGCTTATTGATGAGTTGTGATTTGTCATCGTTGTGTGGGCTTATTTGAAGGCCGACAAAAATCATTGCTTGTGCATTATCAGAATAACGGTAGTTGAATTCGGTAATGTTGCGCTTGCCTAGCAGCTCGCAGAACTTTAAGTATGCGCCGGGTTTTTCGGGTATTGTCACCGCCAAAATGGCTTCGCGCCTTTCGCCAATTTCGGTGCGCTCAGAAATATACCGCAAGCGATCAAAGTTAGTATTGGCACCACTGTGTACGGCTATTAGCGTTTGATCGCTACAACCTTCTTGCGCAGCATATTTTTTGAGCCCTGCTAGAGCACAAGCACCAGCAGGTTCTGCAATGGAGCGCGTATCTTCAAAAATATCTTTGATGGCTGCGCAAATTTCATCGGTCGAAACGGTGATAACACCGTCGATTGAATCTTTAATGACTCTAAACGTTTCTTCACCTATTTGCGCAACGGCAACTCCATCGGCAAAGATGCCGACTTGCGGTAATGTCACGCGTTTTCCTGCGCGCATGGCCGCATCTAAACAGGCGGCATCTTCGGGTTCTACAGCAAAGACTTTAATGCCTGGCCTGACATATTTAATGTACGCTGCCATGCCAGCGCATAACCCACCACCACCTACGGGGATAAACACCGCATCAATTGGTTTGCTGTGTTGGCGGAGTAATTCGACAGCGACAGTACCTTGACCGGCTATTACGTCACCATCATCGTAGGGTGCGATATAGGTTAACCCTTTTTCATCAACGAGCTTCTTGGCAAAAATTGAAGCTTCATCGTAAGTGTCACCGTGCAGCACAACATTGGCGCCATGGCGTTTTACCGCTTCAACTTTAATGGTGGGTGTCGTTTGTGGCATAACAATAGTTGCAGGTACTGATAAATGCTTTGCCGAATACGCTAAGCCCTGAGCGTGGTTACCTGCCGAAGCCGCTATCACGCCTCGCTCGCGAAGAGAGTGGGGGAGTTGGAGGAGTTTGTTATACGCGCCGCGCACTTTAAATGAAAAGACCGGCTGGAGGTCTTCACGCTTTAGGTAAATGTTGTTGCCTGTTTTTTCACAGAGAAGAGGTGCGGGGTCGAGTGGTGTTTCAACGGCTAGATCGTAGATGCGGGCATCTAAAATGCGCTTTATATAAGAGTGCGGCATAGTGTGATCATGCCTAAGGCATGAATCCTTTATTAACATTGGCTTTTGGAGGCGGTGCAGCAACGCGCTTTTTAAAGTGCTTCAAGGGATATGATGTGTTGAATGCAAAACTGTCAGTTACTCTCAATTACTCTCAGTTAGCGCAAAGTGTTTAACCGCCAAGGTTGGGGGTATGGTACTTGATTACAGTATTGTCGTCAGCTAATGAGGCAATAAACCCTGACTTGTTCAGGGCGCGTTACAGTAAACCTATAATCCCGCAGGCATAAAAAAAGCCCCTTGAGGGGCTTTTAATTTTAGCTGGTAATGGTCAGCTCTTAGTGACCGTGACCTGCATGAGGGTCGCTACCTGGAGTAGGGTGACCTTCAGGTGGCTTAGGGTTGATTTCAATTAACTCAACTTCAAACTGCAGTGTCGCGTTGGGGCCAATAGGGCCAGTGCCGTTTTCGCCATACGCTAAGTCGGCAGGGATGTAGAATTCAAATTTCTCACCCACTTTCATAAGCTGTAAGCCTTCAACCCAACCTTGAATCACACCCGAAACCGGGAAGGTAACAGGTTGGCCGCGATCTTTAGAGCTATCAAACACTGTGCCGTCAATTAATGTACCGTGGTAATGTACTTTTACGGTTTCAGTTGCTTGTGGCTTGGCTGCATCAGGGTCGTCAACAGCTTTAATAACTTTATACTGAAGGCCTGACTCAGTTGTTTTTACACCATCTTTTTTGGCGTTTTCAGCAAGGAAGGCGGCGCCTTTTTCAAGGTTTTCTGCGGCTTGCTTGTCGGCTTCAGCTTTACGTTTGGCTTCTTGCTGAGTTTGGAACTCCATCATCACTTTTTGCTGGTCTTCTTCAGCAATACGAGGCTCTTTGCCATCGCTAACGTCTTGTAGTGCAAGACCCATAACGGCTTTATCTAAACCAAACTCACCTTGTTCGGCTTGCTTGGCCATACGGTAACCTACGATGTAGGTGACTTTTTGCTCAAGCGTAGACAGTGTTGGCTCTGCTGCAGGGGCTGCCGCTGCATTAGGTTTGTTACAGCCAGAAATCATTACGGCAGCTGAAACGGTTGCTGCCAGAATACTGTTCCGTGCAAAATTCTTACGTGCAAACACGTTGTTCATAAATCGATCCTGTTTTATTGGTTCAATGTTAGCATCGCGCCTGTGGTGGCTTATGTATTATGAGTGTCACCACGGGTTAATCGCTAGTTTCAAAAAATGTAATGTTAATCGGTTGTGCAAAAACAACTAAGCGCCGCATCTTACCCCATTAACCTCGGTGCCTGCCAACAATCGAGCAGAATAAATGAGAATTACCCTGACAACTGTTAATGACTGAACCGAAGCCTATTAAAACCTGTGCTGAGTGTCTACCTTTTACGCTGTAATTTTTTCGCTTAGATAGCCATTCGCACTTAAATAACTCTAATCTCAATTGAAAGGGGGCAAGTTTTGTTTGCATGCCTTTCTTTAAAGCGTTGTTAGGTTGGTCGTTAGGTTGTTGGTAACAATGCTGGCTTGTTGGGCGTGAAACTCACCCCGTAGCACAAATTATTTAGTTTCAGTCAGATCGACTTGTGTGGTGTAAGTTTCATTTTTATCGAAAGGTCTCTTGGTGATGAGGCCGCGTTCACAGTATGAGCATTGTGTTGGGTAGATTTCTATATGAAAGAGGCTTTTGTATGGGAAGAGTGTTGCTCATCGGAATTCAGCGAGTAGGGCGTGTGAGTTGGTTATTCGCTGCTAATCTGAATAAATACGATGTATATATATTACGAAACGCAAAAAGAGAGCGTTTATCGCAGTTTATATACCCTTTTTTGTCGTCTTTATGCTCATTTTTCGATTTGAGGGTACAAGATGTCATGCTGTTACAGGGTGAATAATGATTAAAACAATACTTTATGCGAGTGATTTAGGTGCTTACAGCGCTTATTCATTGGCTTATGTTGAGCAGTTCGCCAAGCAATGCGACGCCAAGGTATTGATGTTGCACGTGGTTTCGCCTATGGATGCCTATTCATCGGCGGTTATTCAGGCGCATTGCCCCAAGCCTTTGAGCCAAAAAATCCATTCTGACGGTATTGATGGCCAAGGTATGCTGGCCACTATTCGCGAGCAGGCCCATGAGCGTCTGCTTAGTGATGAATTTGGCATAGAGTTTAGCCACTACCTTTCGGATATTGTGGTTGAAAGAGGGCAACCTGCGCAGGCTATACTCGATTATGCACATAGCCATCCTATGGACGTTTTGATGATAGGGCGCTGTTCCGCGCCTTCTGAAGGTGTGCCGATGCTAGGCTCGGTAGCACAAAAAGTGCTTCAGGGTGCGCGTATTCCGGTGCATATTGTACCGCTCAATGCGAGCATGGAGGCCGCCACACCCTATGTTATGGCAGGCTCTTCTGGTTATTCCGCCAGTGGCTAAGGCAGGCTACTAGAAAAATAAATTATTGCTATTGGTAGTTGATTAGGCAGCATGCTGAGGCGTGATTGCGCTTCAGCTACCTTTTATCGTGGTTATTTCATAGCAATGTATCCATAAATCGCTTCAATTAGGTCGGTTATTAGCCGTTTTAATGCCTTCTCTGAATAAGCTTGTTCAAGTGCTTGTTGAAGCGCATAGCTACCCCTACAATTGCGCCCCTTCTGAAACGTATCGCCGGTGCATAGACATTGGTTTATAGGCCGCATGTGTTTCAAATTAATTTTTCGCGCGACTTGCTTTGTGGCCATCCTATACCGGCGGCATCACTTTATATTGATGGGTGATATTGAGTAGTATAGGAGGGCATGAAGTATAAGCGTAATACCATGGGGTAGTATTATGGCAGTGGGTTTTGTTCAAGGGCAGCGCTGGGTTGTAGATTCTGAGCCAGAGTTGGGCTTGGGTATTGTGGTATCTGTCGAGGCGCGCTCGGTATCGATCTTCTTCCCATTGGCCAATACAGAGCGTATGTATGCCGTTGAGCAAGCACCGCTAACACGCATTATTTTTGCTGTGGATGACGAAGTTACATTGCAAGATGGTTCTACCCGTACAGTAGAGCGCGTCAATGAGCAAAACGGCCTACTAATCTATTTTATTGATGGCGATGATCTTGTACCCGAAACCCAACTAAGCCCCGAAATCCAGCTCAATCAGCCTTTTATGCGCTTAATGACCGGCCAGTTAGATAAACCTAAGTGGTTTCATTTTAGGCGTAAGCTTGATGCAGCAATGGCAACGGTCTGGGGGGCGCGCTTAAATGGTTTGCTGGGTGTACGGGCAAGCTTAATCCCGCATCAACTTTACGTGGCCTATACCGCTTGTGAGCGCGATCGCGTACGCGTACTGCTAGCGGATGAAGTTGGCCTGGGTAAAACGCTTGAAGCGGGTATGATCTTAAATCGCCTTCTGAAATTGGAGCGTGCAAAACGCGCGCTGGTCATCGTGCCTGATGCTTTGCAAGTGCAATGGTTGGTTGAACTTGTTCGCCGCTTTAGCCTAACTCCGAGTATGTATGATGGCCTTGGGTATGATTTTCATGCTGGCCAGTTACACATTCTTAAACAGTCTGCCTTGAATGATGAAATTCAAGCTATTGCAGAAGCTGACTTTGATGTGGTGATTGTGGATGAAGCGCATCACATTCAACCCAATACCCCCGAATTTGAAGCGTTATCACTTCTGTCGCACCTAAGCCGCCATGTGGTGCTCGTGACAGCGACCCCTGAACAACTTGGCTTTGAGAGCCACTTTGCCCGCCTAAGATTATTAGATGGTGATAAATACAGTGACATTGAGGCGCTACGTTCAGAAGAGCAGGGCTATGCCGAACTGAATGCGTTAATCAGTGATTTGCCTGCAACGCGTACAACATTGATTGATCGCTTTGATCTGGATGCGGGCTTAGATGATGAGCAGCTCATCGATCAAGTACTTGATTGCCACGGTATTGGCCGCGTGATGTTCCGTAATGTGCGTGCATCCGTCAGTGGCTTTCCTTCGCGCGCACCGCAAGCGCATGAATTAGAAGAGGGCAGTTGGCCTGCTCGTTATGAGTGGTTGGCTGACTTTTTGAAAGCGAACCCAGACGAGAAAGTCTTAGTGATTTGCCATGAAAAAATGCAAGTTATTGATTGCGAGAATTATCTCTGGCAAAAACATGGGATTGACCCTGCGTTATTTCACGAAGATATGGATCTTATCGAGCGTGATCGCGCTGCAGCGTATTTTGCTGATGAAGAAAAGGGCGCGCAATTATTAGTGTGTTCGGAAATCGGCAGCGAAGGGCGCAACTTTCAGTTTAGCCATCACCTTGTGTGCTTAGACTTACCCGATCACCCCGATATGCTCGAACAGCGCATTGGCCGTTTAGATCGCATTGGTCAGACGCAAGACGTTAATATTCATGTGCTGCTGGCCAAAGGGGATGAAACCGAAGCGCGTTGGAACTGGTATCACGAAACGCTCGATTGTGTTGGGCGCCAAAACCCCGCTGCAGGCAATGTACATGATGCGTTGTTCCCCGGCAGCTTTTCAGAATTGACTGATGAGATTAAATCGGCAGCTAAATCATCTGTTGCCGAGCTCGAAACGCAAATACGCCAAGGGCGTGATGCCCTATTAGAAAAAAACAGTTGCCGCCAGCCGCTTGCTAGCCAGCTTGTGCAACAAGTTGAAGATTTTGAAGAGTCTACCCCTCAAAACCTTGTTGAAATGGCCAGTGAGCTGCTTAATTTTCATTTTGAAGACTTGGGTAATGGCTGTTTTTCATTGATCCCCGCCGATAATATGTTGATTCCTTCCTTGCCAGGTGTGCCACTTGAAGGCATAGAGGTCGCTTTTGAGCGCGATTTGGCTTGTGTTCGCGAAGACGTGCAGTTTATGACGTGGGATTCGCCCTTTGTCATTGGTTTATGGGAGCTGCTCCATCACAGTGAGTTAGGTTCTGCTGGTGTAGCCTTATTACCGAGCCGCCAATTACCCGCGGGGCAATGCTTGTTAGAAGCGTGTTTTGATGTGGTGGTGCAATCTGAGTTTGCCTCTGACTGCTTGCCATTTCTAGATAGCTACTCTGTGCGCACCTTGACACTTGATATCAGCGATAAAGATCTTTCTACCGCGTTGGGTGAGGAGCAATTGCAAAACTCCATTACGCCCGTTGATAAAAAAATGGCGCGACGCATCATTCAAAGCAAAAAGACCGAAATGCCAGAGTGGTACAGTAAAGCAGAAGCGTTTTCTGATGTGCATAAAAAGACATTGTTGGAAAAAGCCTGCGAGCAAGTCACCACGTTTTATGCCCAAGAAAAGAACCGCTTAACGCAGCTTGCCAAGAAAAACCCTGCTATTGATCAGGGTGATATTGAAGCGTTAGCAGTCAAAGAGCAAAATATTTTAACCGCCCTGAATCAGCAAACGCACTTGCAGTTGTCGGCAGTGAGATTGATTGTGACGACAGAAGTCAAAGTTTAGAGTTTATATTTTAAGCTTACGTAAAGTAAAGGCATCAATCTTTTTAAGATCGATGCCTTTACTTTAGAGGTATTAAATCTTTACCTGGCGCTGCTTTTCATTATCAATGCTTAAATATCAGTGTTTTAAGAGCGATGTTTTTGATGCTTTCTGACTAAAAAACCAACGCAATGATAAATTGACTAAAAAGCAGCCAGTTAAATGTTAATCGCAGTATTGGCAAAGGTAAGCTGTATCAACAGTGGCCTTCACATCGAAGCTGGAATTAGCGGGTACTTCAAATGATTGGCCGTTTTTAAAGGTTTGTGTGGCGGTCTCGCCAGGTAGCATAACGACCATTTCACCCTGTACTACGCTCATGATTTCTTTTTTGCCTGTGCCAAAAGTGTAATCCCCGGCAACCATCACACCAATAGTGGCTGGCAATGCGCCTGAATTGATCGCCATTGATTTGACTTTGCCTTCAAAGTATTCGTTTACTGTAATCATGGTCTTTCCTCTTGCAAAAGCGTGGCATTGTAAAATATTTTGCTTTTGTTCTCATCTTTATCGTAGTGTTTAGTTCTTATGTCGCGCAAACAGCCTTTTTTAGATCGTAATTTTGATGGCTTATCACACCGTTTTAAACGCAACATCTATCAATCACCTAAAGGTCAGGTGAGGCTTGCTGTATTAAAGCGTGACTTTGAGGCGTTGGGTCAACTTTGTGGTACTTCGGTCTTGTGTGGTACATCGGTTTTGGATGTGGGGGCAGGGCAGGGGCAATTTGCCGCTTGGCTTGCAGAGCAGGGGGCGGCTGTGTGTTTATCAGATATATCACACGAAATGCTAACAGAGGCACAAAGCCTCTTTGCCGAGCAAACCGCTACCCAGAAGAGTGATGGTTCACACCGTTTTATTCAAAGCGATTTGTGGCAGCTTGATAAGCAACTGACTGGCGAGCAGTTTGATGTGGTATGCAACCATGCTGTGCTTGAATGGCTAGAGCAACCGTTTGATGCCATATCAAAATTGGCTACATGGGTTAAACCTGGTGGTTATTTGTCGGTATTGTTCTATAACATTCACGGGCTCATGTATAAGAATTTGCTCAGAGCCAATTACCAAAAGGTTCTTTCGCAAAATGTTCAAGCATACAGAGGCAGCCTGACACCCATTAACCCGCTCAAGCCAGATTGCGTTATGGATCATGTCAAAAGTTTAGGGTTTGATGTTTTGCAATATAGCGGTGTGCGTGTGTTTTATGACTACATTCTTGATCCGCAAGTGCGAAAAAAATCCCTTGATGAAATGATGGCGCTAGAACTTAGCCTGTCGCAGCAAGAGCCTTACCGTGGGTT
>CALIUX010000071.1 GCA_938048505.1 uncultured Pseudomonadales bacterium | reverse complement strand
GCTGCAAAATATGATGCCAGTGTATTAGCTGAGCAATTTATTATTGGTGCTGAATATACGGTTGCTGTTTTAAATGGCCACGCGTTGCCTGTTGTAAAGCTAAAAGCAAATGGCGCATTTTATGATTACGATGCCAAATATTTTGCTAGTGATACGCAATATCACTGTCCGTGTGGTTTAAATGAAGAGCGCGAAAACGCACTCAAAAAATTAGCAGTTGATGCTTTTAATGCAGTAAATGGATGTGGTTGGGGGCGAGTTGATGTGATGGCCGATGAGCAAGGTGAATTTTATTTGCTCGAAGTCAATACATCGCCTGGTTTGACAACGCATTCATTGGTGCCCATGGCGGCTACAGCGGATGGCATTGAATTTGACGAGTTAATTTTGCGTATTGCATTACAAGTACTCGACAAAAAATGATAGCAGTAACAGGTTAGCGCGAGTGACTAAAGAAAGTATGGGCCGCGGTGCAAGCCGAAAGCGCAAGTCTCGTGCTCGGGGTAAAACGCGCGCATTGCCGTGGCGTACCGGCATAAAAAGTGTGACGTTGTTGGCGCTGTTTGTTCTATTAGGGTGGGTGGTGACGAAAGTTGAGCCGTTAAAATGGGTTCAGCGTTATACCAATAAGCCGATTGCGAATGTTTCGGTCGAGGGTGAGTTTAAATATTTGGCTGAGACGGACATTGAGGCAATCGTTGAGAAAAAATTAACGGATACATTTCTTGAATTAGATATCGTTTCGTTAAAAAAGCACTTAGAAACCCACCCTTGGGTTGACCGTGCAACGGTCAGCAGACAATGGCCCGACACGTTATTAATTAAAATAACTGAGCAGCAACCGATTGCGCGGTGGAATTCCGCAGGTTTTTTAAATTTACGAGGCGAAATTGTTAACTTAGACAACAAAATCCGCCTAGATCATCTACCTTTATTAAAGGCCAGTGATCGATATGCGAGCAGGGTAATGCAGCAATATGTACGAGTAACGAAGTTGCTTGGTCATCATAAATTTGCACCTTTAGTGCTAGAGCTGGATAATACGTTAGCGTGGTCTTTAGTGATGGCTCCTAACATAACAATAAGGCTGGGTCGGGATGATGCATTAGAAAAGCTACAGCGACTCATGCCGGTAATGACAGGCCGTTTACAAGAGAGCCTGTCGCGCATAAAGATGATTGATATGCGCTATAAGCAAGGTTTTGCCGTAGGGTGGAATGACGATAATGATCAGTCAACACTGCTGCGGTCTAAAGACAAGATAGGACTGTCAATGAATAAGACAGGCAGCAATTTTGGTTTGTCTTTGATGGCATCGACTTTGTAATGGCTGCGATTTTGATGGTTGAATGCGTAGTGGTGTGCATCTTTGCACCAACATATATTTGCATAAGTACATATATACACAAACAATAGCTGCTTGAGCTACTTGCCCTATAACAAAAATAGGTTTGATATAGGTTGATATGAATAGAATAACTAATGAAGAGCAATAGCCAATTGATATTTGGGGACATGAATGGCGCAGTCCAGTGGTAACAGAATGATCGTCGGGCTTGATATCGGCACATCTAAAGTGGTTGCGATTGTCGGTGAGTTATCGCCAGAAGGTGAGCTGTCTATCGTAGGCATAGGCTCGCATCGTTCTAATGGACTTAAAAAGGGTGTTGTGGTCAATATTGATACCACCGTGCAATCGATTCAGCGAGCAATAGAAGAAGCTGAATTAATGGCTGGCTGTCAGATTCACTCGGTCTATGCGGGTATTGCCGGCAGCCATATTCGCAGCCTTAACTCTCATGGCATAGTGGCGATCAAAGATCGCGAGGTCTTTGCGCAAGACATCGAACGTGTGATTGATGCGGCGCAGGCCGTTGCAATACCAGCGGATCAACGCATTCTGCATATATTGCCGCAAGAGTATCGTATTGATGATCAAGACGGTGTAAAAGAGCCCTTAGGTATGTCCGGGGTTAGGCTTGAAGCAAAAGTACATTTGGTGACTTGTGCGGTGAATGCTGCACAAAATATTGAGAAGTGTATTCGGCGTTGCGGTCTAGACGTCGACGATATTATTCTGGAGCAACTGGCTTCAAGTTATGCCGTCTTGACTGAAGATGAAAAAGAGCTTGGCGTATGTATGGTTGATATTGGTGGTGGCACAACCGATATTGCCATCTTTACCGAAGGTTCTATCCGTCATACCGGTGTGATTCCAATTGCGGGTGATCAAGTCACTAATGATATTGCGATGGCCTTGCGGACACCCACGCAACATGCCGAAGAGATTAAAATTAAATATGCTTGCGCATTGGGTAAGCTTGCAGGGGCAGAAGAAACAATAAAAGTACCGAGCGTTGGCGACCGGCCACCAAGAGATTTGTCCCGCCAAGCCTTAGCTGAGGTCGTAGAACCACGATATGACGAGCTCTTTACGCTGGTACTTGCAGAGCTTAGGCGCAGCGGTTTTGAAGATATGCTGCCGGCTGGCATTGTGCTAACCGGTGGTACGGCCAAAATGGAAGGTGTTGTTGAACTGGCCGAAGAAATATTTCACATGCCGGTTCGCTTAGGCGCACCGCAAAATATTACTGGGTTGAGAGATATTGTGAACAACCCTATTTATTCAACCGGTGTGGGTTTGCTGCAATATGGTTTAGAGCAGCAACAAAATACCGGTGGAGCCGAATTTACAGAAACCCAAGAAAATACTTGGGGCAGAATTAAAAACTTCTTTCAGCGTGATTGGTAAGATTAATCGCTGAAGGTTGTTGAGATACTAGGGGAACGTAAGGGGAAAGCTATGTTTGAACTTGTCGATAATATTCCGCAAAATGCGGTCATTAAAGTCATTGGTGTTGGTGGTGGTGGTGGTAATGCCGTTCGCCACATGATCGAGCAGCAAGTAGAGGGTGTTGATTTTATTTGCGCCAATACGGATGCTCAGGCGCTAAAAGATATTGAAGCCAAAACGGTTCTGCAGTTGGGTGGTCACCTAACTAAAGGCTTGGGTGCGGGTGCTAACCCCAATATGGGGCGTGAAGCTGCAATGGAAGACCGTGAGCGCATTGCTGAAACATTGCAAGGTGCTGATATGGTCTTTATTACTGCCGGTATGGGTGGTGGTACGGGCACAGGTGCAGCGCCTGTTGTTGCGGAAGTCGCGCGTGAACTGGGCATCTTGGCGGTTGCGGTTGTGACACGTCCATTCCCGTTCGAAGGTCGTAAGCGTATGGCGATTGCCGAAGAAGGCATTAAGCAGCTTAAAGATCGTGTTGACTCGCTGATTACGATTCCTAACGAAAAACTTCTGGATGTTTTGGGTAAGTCAACCAGCCTTATCGATGCATTCAAAGCTGCAAATGATGTTTTATTAGGTGCGGTTCAAGGTATTGCTGATCTCATTATTCGCCCTGGCATGATCAATGTTGACTTTGCGGATGTTCGCACTGTGATGAGCGAAATGGGCATGGCAATGATGGGCAGCGGTGCAGGTAAAGGTGAAAACCGTGCGCGTGAAGCAGCTGAAGCCGCTATTCGCAGCCCACTTCTTGAAGATGTTAATCTCAGCGGTGCGCGTGGTATTTTAGTGAATATTACGGCGGGTGTTGATCTTTCTTTGGGTGAATTCAATGAGGTGGGTGACACTATCGAAGAGTTTGCTTCAGGTGATGCCACGGTTGTTGTGGGCACGGTGATTGACTCTGAAATGTCGGATGAACTTAAAGTGACCGTTGTTGCAACAGGGCTGGGTAGCCCCTCTGTCCGTGAAGAAGAGCCGCCAGCTGCACCCGAAAAAGTAGTCGATAATACCCGTAATGCTGATGGCGGTTTAAACTATGCCGTACTCGATAAGCCGACAGTTATTCGTAATCAAAATACAAGTGCTGCACCAAAGATCGATGAAAAAGCGCGTGACATGGAATACCTTGATATTCCGGCCTTCTTACGTAGGCAAGCTGACTAGAGCTTTTTACTAACGTATACAAAATAGAATCGCCCTGGTTTTGTTGCATGGATGCTATTCCCCGCAATGTTGGGGCGATTTTGCTTTGTCTGTTATTTTTCTTTAGGATTGATGCTTTTACGCTTAAACTGCCCAAATAATTATTCAGGCGTAATTCAGTCGTTGAAAATTAGAATATGGTCATACAGAAGCCCTTGATAATTTTTAGGTGCGACGACTTTGCGCCATTTTTGCTTGCTTGACAGTGAGTGTATGGTGTCAGTGATGCAATAAGCTTCAGCTGACTCCCTGAACGGCAACAGATAAGTAATGCGGCTTTTTACCAGAACGGTAGAGATATTATGATCAAACAACGAACGCTTAAAAACGAAATACGTGCAACCGGTGTTGGCTTGCATACTGGGCAAAAGATCTTTTTGACTTTACGTCCTGCCCCAGCCGATAGCGGTATTGTTTTTAGACGTGTTGATTTGAATCCTGTGGTTGAAATACCCGCAACAGCAGAAAATGTGGGCGATACCACTCTTTCTACCAGCCTAATACAAGATGGCGTACGTGTTTCAACGGTCGAACATTTACTGTCTGCTATGGCAGGTCTAGGTATCGATAATGCCATTGTTGATGTCAGTGCCGATGAAGTGCCTATTATGGATGGCAGTGCAGGCCCCTTTGTCTTCTTGATTCAATCTGCAGGCATTCAAGAGCAGCCCGTTGCCAAGAAATTTATCCGTATTAAAAAAGAAGTGACGGTTAAAGATGGTGATAAATTCGCAACGTTTGTCCCATTTGATGGGTTCAAAGTGTCATTTGGCATCGATTTTGACCATCCCGTATTCAAAGGACGCAAGCTAGATGCTGTTGTTGACTTCTCTAGCACGTCGTTCGTAAAAGAAATATCAAGAGCGCGCACATTTGGCTTTATGCATGAAATTGAGTATTTGCGCTCAAAGGGTTTAGCCAAAGGTGGTAGCGTTGATAATGCAATTGTTGTCGATAAATACCGCATTCTGAATGAAGATGGCCTGCGTTATGACGATGAGTTCGTTAAGCACAAGATTCTAGATGCTATTGGCGATCTTTATCTATTGGGTAATACCCTGATTGGCGAATACCGTGCTTATAAGTCGGGCCATGGCCTCAATAACCAAGTATTACGCGAGCTCATTCGCCGTACAGATGCTTGGGAAGTGGTGACATTTGAAGACGAAGAGTCACCGATTGCGTACCACAAGCCATTAGCCGTTGCATCCTAGCGCGCTTCTTCGCGTCTGTGATACGGCAGGCCTGATTCTTTGCTCTCACTTTGAGGCATTCATAGTATTGTAGCCCTCATTTATCTATATTTTGATAAAAAGCCAACACATTCAGTTGGCTTTTTTGTTTTTATGTGCCATATTCTTGCGCCATTTTGCTATTTCTTTAACGCGATATAGTCTTAATAGTAATAGCGTATTATATTTAGCTGCGTGATTTTGAGAGAAGGTTGATGAAAAATGATCGACCCAAAACAATAAAACACTCATATTTTCATGCGCTTTAACTAAAACTGATTCAATAGATATTAATCTGCTTGTGAAGCTAATCCTCATTAACAAACGCCATGGCGGTACAAAAACGATAACTTTAGGCTTCTGGTCTAAAGCCATTTTGTTCGTCTGTGTGTTGGCATTACCCTTAACTGCGGTAACGTTAATGGCTTTGCAGTGGAGTGTTGTTAAGGGCGAGCACTCGTTACTGGCCCCTAATATCTCAGAGTCTTGGGAGCAACAGCTAGCAACCCAGAAAGCTGAGATTAAAAGAACACGCCAAGAAGCAGCCAGCAAGCTTGAGGCATTAACACTAAGAGTTGCTGAATTGCAGGCTCGCCTAGTCAGACTTGATGCGCTGGGCGAACGTGTGACTCTAGCGGCCAAACTCGATACCGATGAGTTTGATTTTAGCCAGCGGCCCGCCTTAGGCGGCCCCTCTGATGAGCTTGCAGATCACGCATTGAATGTGCCTTCATTCATGGATGCTATCGATGATTTGGCGTTTAAGATTGATGACCGTCAACATCAGCTCCAAGTACTAGAAACATTACTCTCCAACAAAAAAATTGAAGAATCGGTCTTTGTTGCAGGACGCCCAGTGACCAAGGGGTACCTCTCTTCACATTATGGCCGCCGCAATGACCCATTCAGTGGTCGTGAAGCGTGGCATGCTGGTGTTGATTTTGCGGGCAAAGACGGCAGTGACATTGTTGCGGTCGCAGCGGGCGTTGTGACATGGTCTGCTGAACGTTATGGCTATGGTAATCTGGTTGAAATTAACCATGGTAATGGCTTTAAGACACGCTATGCCCACTGCAAGGAAAACCTTGTCAAAGCCGGTGATGTAGTCAAAAAAGGCCAAGTTATTGCATTAATGGGATCGAGCGGTCGCTCAACAGGTCCTCATGTTCATTTTGAAGTCTATAAGCACGGTCGCACTGTCGATCCGGCTTCTTATATCCGCCGCGCTAGCCGCTGATACCATACTATACTCCCCCTTTATTTAGCCTTTGCTCGTTCTTTGCCGTTATTGCAGGGTGTGCAGGTTTTCCTATATTGCTGTTTAAAACAAGTTATCTCCTATGACTCTTAATCCCCTAAAGCTGGTTTTTGGTTCGAAAAACGATCGCGAGTTAAAGCGCATGCGCAAACTCGTCAAAAAAATTAATGCGCTAGAAGATGAAACAAAAGCCTTAAGTGATTTAGATCTTAAGCAAAAAACAGAATCGTTTCGAAGCCGCCACCATAATGGTGAAACACTGGATGCATTATTGCCCGAAGCCTTTGCGGTATGCCGTGAAGCGAGCCGTCGAATCATGGGTATGCGTCATTATGATGTCCAGCTGATTGGTGGTATTACGTTGCATGAAGGGCGTATTGCAGAGATGCGTACAGGTGAAGGTAAGACGTTAATGTCGACCTTAGCGGTGTATCTCAATGCGATTGCAGGGAATGGAGCGCATGTTGTTACGGTGAATGATTACCTTGCTCGCCGTGATGCCGAATGGATGAAGCCGTTATACGATGGCCTGGGCTTATCGGTTGGTGTGATTGCATCAATGCAGCCACAAGAAGAGAAGCGTATTGCTTATGCATCGGATATTACCTACGGGACCAATAACGAATTTGGTTTTGATTACCTGCGTGACAATATGGTCTCGCGTCTTGAAGATCGCATGCAGCGTGCACTGACATTTGCTGTTATCGATGAAGTGGATTCAATCCTGATTGATGAAGCCCGTACACCGCTGATTATTTCAGGTGCTGCAGAAGATAGCTCAAAGCTTTACCAAGTCATGAATTCCCTCACGCCGAGCCTTATGCCGGTGGCCGATTCAGATGGTGAGCGTAATGAAAAAATTCAATTTGCCAAGGTTAAATTAGAAGGCCAAGACAAGCCGTGCTCGATCAATGCTGCATTGGATCAAGCCAGTCAGCAAGATAAAGACCTTGTCATTTTGGATGCTTCAGCCAAGCCACCCCTATGCCAATTGGCGGTCAAAGGGCATTACATCCTTGATGAAAAAGGCCGTCAAATTGAACTGACCGAAACAGGGCATGAGTTAGTTGAAAGCTGGTTAGTTAAAAATAACTTAATGGGTGAAAGCGAAAGCTTGTACTCGGCGGCCAACCTGAACTTGCTCCACCATGTTCATACATCGCTAAAAGCGCACAAACTCTATAACAATGATGTTGAGTACATTGTTCAAGAAGGGCAAGTTGTTCTGATTGATGAGCATACGGGCCGTACAATGGCTGGCCGTCGCCTTTCTGAAGGTTTGCACCAAGCGATTGAGGCAAAAGAAGGCGTTACGATCCAAAGTGAGAGTCAGACACTGGCCTCTACGACCTTTCAGAATTACTTCCGCTTATATCAAAAGCTTTCGGGTATGACGGGCACAGCAGATACCGAAGCGGTAGAGTTTAGACAGATTTATGATCTGGATGTTGTGGTGATTCCTACCAACAAGCCGATTGCCAGACAAGACTTTAACGATCTGGTTTACATGAGCATTCAAGAAAAATTTGATGCCATTGTTGAAGAAGTTAAAGAGCTGCAGCAAAAAAATGTTCCTATTCTTGTGGGAACGGCCTCAGTTGAAAGTTCGGAAGAAATGGCAAAGCGCTTTCGCCAGTCGGGCATCAAACATGAAGTCTTGAACGCAAAGCAGCATGAGCGAGAAGCCGATATTATTGCCCAAGCCGGCCGCCCTGGCGCGGTAACGGTGGCTACAAACATGGCTGGTCGAGGAACCGATATTGTATTAGGCGGAAGCTGGGAAGCCGAAGTGGCAAGCTTAGCGGATCCAAGTGATGCTCAGATTGAAACAATCAAAGAAGAGTGGAAAAAACGCAATCAGCAAGTCAAAGACAATGGCGGCTTGCATATTATTGGTACGGAGCGACATGAATCTCGTCGTATTGATAACCAGTTGCGTGGCCGTGCGGGTCGTCAGGGTGATCCAGGAGCCTCCCGTTTTTATCTTTCCCTTGAAGACAGTCTGATGCGTATTTTTGCGTCAGACCGCGTACGCAATATGATGTCTGCATTGGGCATGGAAAAAGGCGAAGCGATAGAAGCCAAGATGGTTTCGCGTGCAATTGAAAAAGCGCAGCGCAAAGTAGAAGGCCGCAACTTTGATTTTCGTAAGCAGTTGCTGGAATACGATGACGTGGCAAATGATCAACGCCAAGTGATCTACTCCCAGCGCAATGACTTATTGGAAATGGATACTATCGAGCACGCAGTTGCAGCTATGCGCGAAGAAGTGGTTCACGACATTATTTCAAACCATATTCCGCCTCAATCATTGGTAGAGCAATGGAATGTGCCGGCTCTAGAAGAGGCCTTTAAAGTCGAGTTTGGTGCGGAATTGCCTATTGGGCAATGGCTGGAAGATGACAAAAAGCTGTATGAAGAGCCTTTAAGAGAAAAAATTGTAGCGGCAATGGATGAGCGCTATAACAGTAAAGCCGAGCGCTTAGAGAATGTCATTCGCAGTCTTGAAAAACAGATTATGTTGCATGTTCTGGATAATTTGTGGAAAGACCACTTACAAAGCATGGATCAACTTCGTCAAGGCATTGGCCTACGTGCGTATGCACAGAAGAATCCTAAGCAAGAGTATAAGCGCGAAGCATTTGAATTATTCCAAGAGTTACAGAGCAGCCTTAAGCATGAAGTGACACGCGTTTTATTCCGCGTAGAACCCATGACGGAAGAAGAAATGCACCTTATGGAAGCGCAGCGCCAGCTCGAAGCCGAAGAGGCCATGAAAAACCAGCAGCTGCAGCATGCAGAGGTTTCGGCACTCAGTGAACCAGGTGCCGAAGAACCGGCAGCACCGGTTCAGCAACCCAAGCGAACGGGGCCAAAAGTGGGTCGAAATGACCCTTGCCCATGTGGCTCCGGTAAAAAATATAAAGCCTGTCATGGTGCTTTATCTTAAGGTTCAGCATTTAGAAAAAGTGCTTAAAAGAATGAGCTTATAACGCATAGGCTCTTAGCTTTTAACGTCAGATTCTAATTCAGTTTTGAATAGCGTTTTCTAAAGACGCTTTAGCGTAGTGTGAGTGAGGCATAACATGGCAGTGGGCAAGGCGGTTTGGCCAACCATGCATCCTGTAAGAGGTGTGGCATTAGGTACGGCCAGCGCAGGTGTTAAATATGAAAATCGTACAGATATTTTAACGATTGAAATATGTGATGGCGCGACAGTTGCGGGTGTCTTCACTCAAAATGCTTTTTGTGCAGCACCGGTCTTAATTGGGCGGGAGCGGCTCAAACAAGGCAACATTCGATACTTTGTGATTAATTCGGGCAATGCTAATGCCTGCACGGGTGATCAAGGTATTGAAGATGCTAAAGCTGTTTGTTCAGCGCTCGCAAAACTGACTGATATCGAGCCTGAGCAGGTGATACCTTTTTCAACAGGTGTAATTGGTGAGTTCTTGCCCGTTGAAAAAATGATTACTGCACTACCTCAAACGCTAACCTCTCAGCAAAGTACAGATTGGGCTGCAGCAGCGAATACCATCATGACAACAGATACACGCCCCAAGGGCGCAAGTGTACAAGTCATGCATGAAGGCGAAGCCATTAACATTACGGGCATTGCAAAAGGCGCGGGTATGATTCGCCCGAACATGGCCACCATGTTGGCTTTTATTGCTACCGATGCCAACATTGCTCAACCGTTGTTAGATCAAATGGTAAAGCAGGCTGCAGATCAATCGTTTAATCGCATTAGTATTGATGGCGATACCTCTACGAATGATGCCTGCATGTTGATTGCAACAGGGCGAGCATCTCACCCTCTTATCACAGAAGCTCAAGGTGCCTTGTATACCAAACTGGTGAATGCGATATGCCAAGTACATCAGCAATTGGCATTGTCTATTGTACGCGATGGTGAGGGCGCAACTAAATGCGTTACGGTGAGTGTTGAGCAAGCCAGTACTGCAGAAGAATGCCTTAAAGTGGCTTATGCTATTGCCCATTCCCCACTTGTAAAAACGGCTTTGTTTGCCTCTGATCCTAATTGGGGTCGTATTGTGTGTGCTATTGGTTATTCAGGGGTTACTGCACTCGATGCGAGTTTAGTGAATGTGTATTTAGATGATGTCTGTATTGTAAAAGACGGTCAGCGCGCAGCAGATTACCAAGAAGCGCAAGGCCAAGCTGTGGTTGATCAAGCTGAATTTACTGTACGGGTTGAGTTGGGCCGTGGAACATATTCAGATGCCGTTTGGACAACCGATCGGTCTCATGACTATGTCACGATTAATGCCGAATACCGTACTTAGTAAAAATACCGTAAGCAGCAAAATAATTATTCTGTCTGTCAGTATGATCACATAACATTCGGATCACATAACATTCGGATCATATAAAAGAGTCATATCATGAAAGTCGTCCATGTTGCTGTTGGGGTCATTCAGCAAGGCAGCCGCTTTTTACTGGCTAAGCGTGCAGATCATCAACACCAGGGTGGCTTATGGGAGTTTCCGGGGGGTAAGGTTGAGGCGGGTGAAGCCGTTCAAACTGCTTTAGTGCGCGAGCTTCAAGAAGAGCTCTCTATCACGGCTACCCAATTTCAGCCTTTGATTCAAATTCGTCATGATTATGGCGACAAATGTGTTCTGCTGGATGTGTGGACGGTGACAGCGTTCGTAGGCGAGCCTAAAGGATGTGAAGGGCAGCCTCTAGAATGGGTTGCACAAAAACAGTTACCTCAGTACGCTTTTCCGGCAGCAAATCAGCCAATCGTGGATGCTATTTGTTTACCTAAGCTTATAGCCATTATGCCATCTGATGTGAGCTTTGATGAAGCGCTGTCTTTTATAGAAAGCGCTAAACAACACGGTGCTCAAGCCATACAGCTGCGCTGCCCGCGCAAAACTCAGCAAGAAATGACATTGCTTTACCGAGCTGTATGCCAACGGCTTAGCCAAAATACTGAACAGCCCACCAAAAGTGACATTAGCTTAGTGATGAATAGTGAGCATTGTCTTGTCAATGGTCAGCTTTCAATTGAGCCTTTTCCTGGGCTGACCGCTATTCACGTCAAATCAAAGCATATCCCACTAATCGAACCCTTACGATATGCTCACCCTGACATAACAATTTATGCGGCTTGCCATAGCTTAGAAGAGCTTAAACAAGCCCAGAAAGCAGCGGCTAATGCTGCATTATTATCCCCTATTTTGCCTACGGGCTCGCACCCAGGTCAGCAAAGTTTGGGGTGGGATACGTTTAATCTGTGGGTCAGTGAATGCACAATACCTGTGTATGCGCTTGGGGGAATGGAGCATGCGCATATCGAGAAGGTGAAAAAAGCCTATGGACAAGGCATTGCAGGCATTTCTTTTTTTCAAAAATAAATGACCTTGTTTGTTTTTACATGCCTAAAACACCATTTCTACCCCAATTGATGATCATCGATGACCGTAGGTCACGCATTTAACCCTTTTGGAGGGTTTATCGCCTATTGATAAATCTTTTAAGGATTTTGTTGACTAATAATACAGTGTCGCATTGCAGTCCAATAAAGCATTTTTTTTGCGATAGCTTTGGTGCATTGTGTAATCGATGCATTTCTTTAGGCTATATTGCGCTAACATTCATGTGAACGCTTATATATAGAAGGGTTTTATATTACCTGTGGTTCTTGCGAAAGCGGTTTTTTGTTGGTGTGCATTATAAACGCAGCACAAGCTAATGCCCTTTTTGCAACAAGGTAATAACCTCTTGAGTGAAACCCTTCAAATAGCGATATCGATTTAACATTAAGGTAAATAATTCTCTCATGAATAAGCACTTTTACTCTTGCGCCGGCCTCGCCACTCAGCGTGTCAAAACGCGGTTGTGCTTGTTTTTTGCGAGTACATTTCATACAAATATGAATATTCGCTTGCTTATCTTAAGCTTGGCATCGCTTTTTTTAGTTTCATGTGGCGGTGGCGGTGGCGGTGGCGGTGGCAGTAGTTCCAGCCAAAGTACAATTCCATCAATTGACGGTGAGACAATATTGCTCCGAGGTTCGATTACCTATGAGCGAGTTTTACCCAATCGCGTATTAACCTTTGTAGCGGGCTTGGATTATGACAACATTATCACCCAGCCTGCACGCAGTATTGTTGTACAGTTATTGGATACGCAAGAAGAAGTGATTGCGCAAACCCTTACAGATCGAGAAGGGCGTTACGCCTTTGATGCGCCTAAAAATGCAACGGTTAAAGTACGGGCGATGGCTCAATTAACGACAGCTGACTCTGTTTATAACATCACAATCAAAGATAATACCTCGAATAATTCCCCGTATGGATTAGAAGGGAGTTTAGCCAATACAGGTTCAGCGCTAGAACAGGTGCGCGAACTTCATGCGCCTTTGGGGTGGAATAGTGCAGTGAGTGGGTACACAAACCCAAGGGCATCTGCCCCGTTTGCCATTGCTGATACCCTTTTAAAAGGTGTAGAACTTATTTTAGATGCTGATCCAGATACTGTTTTTCCCGCTTTGGAAGTTTTCTGGAGCGTGAATAATATTGCTGCTGCCGGTGCACTATCTTCAGGCAATATAAGCACCTCTTTTTACCTTTCTGGTGGCCGAAAAATGTATGTTTTAGGGCATGAGAATAATGATACGGACGAGTTTGATAGTAGTGTTTTACTGCATGAATTTGGGCATTACATTGAAGATACACTATCTCGTTCTGACAATATTGGCGGTAATCACACACTTTCACGCCCAAGTGATTTGCGAGTTGCCTTTGGTGAAGGTTTTGGTAATGCCTTTGCAGCGATTAGTTCTGGTGAAAGTTTATATTCTGATACGACTGGTAATGCTCAGCAGAGAGGGTTTGGTTTTGATGTTGAGGTCAATAGGTATGGAGGAGGTGCTTTTAGAGAAGGAGCTATCCAGTCTATATTGCTGGATTTAGTTGATGATGCATCGGAAGAGAACGACTCCGTCGCGCTAGGCTTTCGAGCGTTATGGTCTGTTTTGAGTAGCTCTCGCTACCGCAATTTCGAAGGTTATGTGTCAATTTATCTACTGGCCGATATGCTGAAGCAGCAACAACCCTTTGAATCAGCCAATATTGATGCATTATTGCAGCGTGAATCGATTACTAGTACGGA
Organism: uncultured Pseudomonadales bacterium; assembly: GCA_938048505.1. GTDB lineage: Bacteria > Pseudomonadota > Gammaproteobacteria > Pseudomonadales > Cellvibrionaceae > Marinagarivorans. The sequence goes on along the minus strand of CALIUX010000071.1, from coordinate 3,045 downwards.
TGCGTTTGGTGGTGGAGAAGTACTGGATTTGGGTTTAAGTTATGTCTTACCGGTCCATCACCGGTTATCGCCCGGTGAAACGGTTGAAGTATGCAGTGGTAATGCAATCGAAAATTTTGCTTCGCAAGAAGAAAATGGCTTTGAAGTTAACCGTTTCATTTTGCTCGATATTCCTGCAAGTGGCCGATATGTCATTAATGCTACCCGTTCGCGGGGTCTTGCAACGAGTGATCCAGATATTCAATTGAGTTATCGCGGGAGAACCATTGGCTTGGCAGACAGTAATACCAATAATACCGAACGTTTAGGGCGTACTTTTGAACGTGATGTGTATGTGATGGCAATCTATGACGGACTCAATGCTGACGATGATGAAAGTACGGGCGGTTTGGTCTGTTTCAATGTGGCACTTAATGCTAGTTAAACGGCATTGACGGCCCATTTTTAGCTCTAGCAAGTTTGGTCTATTAGCTAGAATCTGTGAAGCTCAATCGATTCAAGCCCTCTAAATTGTTATTTCAACCCATCGGGTTACAAATATGAAGATACAGAAAACAATCATTGCACGTGCGACATTATCATTGTCTTTAGTACTGGGCTTCTTGGTTGCTAGTGCATCGGCTGAAACGCTTCATTATCCAGCTGTAGCGCAGAAGCATGTTGGCCAGCAGGTTGACCTTAAGAACAGTGATACTGTAAATCAAAATCAGCCAATTTATCTAAAGCAACTAGCCGCTCAAAAACAACTAGCCCCTCAAAAACAACAGCTTTCTCAAAAACAACTGGCCTCTAAAAAACATGCAGGTGCCAAGCCGTATGTTAAACCGGGTGCCCCGGTGCGTTTACTTAATCCTAATGGTTACACTCTGACCGCAGGCGTCCCGTTATCCGTTGACTTAGGGCTAGCGTTAGGCAATGGCGTCACGAATGTGACGTTAGTACCTTCAAAGCATTTGTCACTTCTGTCTAGTGATTCATTCGAATTTGTGAATCAACGTTCTGTGAATATACCGCTTCAAGTGTTGACGGAGGTAACGGAGCTTGCTCATATCAATCTTTTTGTTGAACACAAAACGTCCGAAGGTCAGAGAACCACACGTGCGTTGGCGGTTGTCTTTGATAGCCGTACTCGTGATGAGCTTCGACGTGCTAAGGTTAAACCCGCGCCGGGTATTATGATTATGCCCGCACAAGAAACGATTCGTTAGCATTTGGTGGGCAGCAAAACAATACGTTAAAAAGGGATAAAAATAAGGATGTTTCCCCTATCGTAATGAAAAGTCTTTAGAATAACCCTATGGACATTTCTCATCTTATCGACAGTTTAAATACACCTCAGCGTGACGCCGTTTGCGCTGAGCCTAATCATCAACTGATACTCGCTGGTGCCGGTAGTGGCAAAACGCGTGTATTAGTACATCGCATTGCTTACCTCATACAAGCCTGTCATGTTCGTCCCCATCAAATATTAGCCGTAACGTTTACCAATAAAGCGGCTAAAGAGATGCGCGAACGCTTGAATCAATTATTGGGCGATACGAGCCAATCTGGTCGTTTTAATGGCCTTTGGGTGGGTACCTTTCATGGTATTGCTCATCGCCTGTTGAAAATGCACTGGCGCGAAGCCAAGTTGCCCGAAAACTTTCAGATCCTCGATAGCGATGATCAGTTGCGCTTGATCAAACGCATTTATCAGGCATTAAAAATTGATGATAAGCGTTGGCCTCATCGCCAAGCAATGCACTTTATTAATAGCAATAAAGATGAAGGTATTCGCGCTAAGCATATTCCTGATAGCCACGATCCGTATTCGTTGACGATGAAAATGGTATACAGCGCATACGAAGAAACATGCCAACGCGGCGGGCTTGTGGATTTTGCCGAGCTCTTACTGCGTTCGCATGAGTTATGGTTAGAGTGCCCCGATTTGCTTAAGCACTATCAAGATCGCTTTGTGCATTTGTTAGTCGATGAGTTTCAAGATACTAACTCTGTGCAATATGCTTGGTTGCGTGTGCTAGCGGGCCAAGCTTGCTGGGTGACGGGAGTAGGGGATGATGATCAATCTATTTATGGTTGGCGTGGTGCAAAAATTGAAAACATTCAGCAGTTCGAAAAAGATTTTGCCAATACCCATGTTACACGGCTAGAGCAAAATTACCGTTCGACACAAATGATATTGTCTGCCGCGAATGCTGTTATTGCGAATAATCATAGCCGCTTAGGGAAAAACCTTTGGACCGAAGGAGAAGAAGGCGAAAAGATCGATTTATACAGTGCGTTTAATGAACAAGACGAAGCGCGATACATTGCTGAATGCATTCAGCAATGGCAACGTAATGGCAACAATCTATGTGATGTTGCGGTGTTGTATCGTTCTAACGCGCAATCACGCATGCTGGAAGAAACTTTTTTGCGTGAAGCCATGCCGTATCGCATTTATGGCGGCCAACGCTTTTACGAGCGCATGGAAATTAAAAATGCACTGGCCTATGCGCGTTTGCTTTTTAACCGTAATGATGACCCCGCTTTTGAGCGCGTTATTAATACGCCCACGCGTGGCATTGGTGAAAAAACCGTTGAGACGATTCGTCATACGGCAAGAGATCAGGGCAGTAGTTTATATGATGCCGCCATTGTTTTACTCACTCAGTCTTCATTGCCGGCCCGTGCTGCGAATTGCGTAAAAACCTTTTTATCTTTGCTGGATGAATTGCAAGGCGGTATGCAGGACTTAGCCTTAGCTGAGCAAATGGAGTATGTGATACAAGCTAGCGGCCTATATGACTTTCACCAAAAAGAGAAAGGTGAAAAAGGGCAGGCTCGAATTGAAAACCTAGAGGAATTGGTTAATGCCTGTAAGGCGTTTAAACCCGAGGACCCTGAGCGCTTGCCCATGGCAGGGTTTATTGATCAAGCAGCTTTAAATGCCGGTGATCAACAAGCTGATGAATACCAAGACGCGATCCAAATGATGACACTACATAGTGCCAAGGGTTTGGAGTTTCCGTTAGTTTTTATTGCGGGAGCAGAAGAAAATTTATT
>CALIUX010000070.1 GCA_938048505.1 uncultured Pseudomonadales bacterium | reverse complement strand
ATGCTATGTGTTCCGATTTTATGAAACCTAATACGATTCACCCTGACGTTCTTCAATCCAAGGCTCTTCAATCCAAGGCCCTTCAATCTAATGCTGTTGAATACGAAGCTTTGGCTGATATGCGTGTTGAGCGTCGATTTGCTGAATTCGTGCAGACTGAGCTTCTTCCTTTTTCGGGCTTAGATGCCGATCAATTCTGGCAGGGGGTGTCTGATCTTTTGCAGCGTTTCTCGCCAGAAAATAGACGTTTACTGGGCAAACGCAAAAGCTTGCAGGATGAAATTGATCAATGGCATCAAGCGCACAAAAACGTGCTAATAGACCCCCATGAATATCGGCAATTTCTTTCTGATATTGGATACCTTGCTCCTCAAGGTGAGCCGTTTAAAATTGATACGCAAAATATTGACCCAGAAATTGCCAAGCTAGCTGGGCCGCAACTTGTGGTGCCTGTCATGAATGCACGTTTTGCGCTCAATGCATGCAATGCCCGCTGGGGCAGCTTGTATGATGCTCTGTATGGCACAGATGTGATTGAGCCCATCAATACAGCAGTTACAGGCTATGATGTTGAGCGCGGGAATAAGGTTGTTGACTATGGACGTGAATTTTTAGATCGCACTTTTCCCCTTGCCCAAGGCTCCTTTAAAAACGTAACAGGTTTTTTGGTGGAACAGGGGCAGCTCATTATTACGCTAGAAACCGGTGATAAAACACAGCTAGCTCATTCCGAGCAATTTAAAGGGGTTGATGCGCTTTTTGCAGAAAGTAAAGGACAATCTGGCAAAATACTGCTAGCCAATAATGGCTTACACAGTGAAATTGTGATTGATGAGAGCACAGCTGTAGGTCAAAAAGATAAAGCTGGTATTAGCGACATCATATTGGAGTCGGCGCTCACCACCATTATGGATTGCGAAGATTCCGTAGCAGCCGTTGATGCGGAAGATAAGATTCTGGTTTATCGCAATTGGCTAGGCTTAATGGCTGGTACATTAGAAGAATCGGTGACCAAAAACGGTAAAACCTTTACGCGTAAAATGCAGCCTGATCGTCACTATATGGGTTCTGATGGTAATGCATTGAGCTTGCCCGGTCGCAGTTTATTGTTTGTACGCAATGTCGGTCACCTAATGACAAGCTCGATTATTTTGGATAATCAAGGGCATGAAATCCCTGAAGGGATACTGGATGGTATTTTTACTTGTTTGGCAGCTTTTCCCGATATTAAGCCAGAGGCTTGGCAAGGTAATAATACGGCGATCTGTAACTCAAAAGCGCGCAGCATTTATATCGTGAAGCCTAAAATGCACGGGCCTGAAGAAGTGGCTTTTAGCAATGCACTGTTTGAGGCAATCGAACAACTACTGCATTTGCCTGAAAATACACTGAAAATGGGCATCATGGATGAAGAGCGCCGTACCAGCGTTAACTTAATGGAGTGTATACGTGCAGCAAAATCACGTGTTGTCTTTATTAATACGGGGTTCTTAGATCGCACCGGTGATGAGATTCATACTAGTATGCAGGCAGGCCCCTTTGCGCCCAAAGAAAGCATTAAAGCGATGCCGTGGATTAATGCTTATGAAACCAGTAATGTCGCTGCAGGTTTGCAGTGTGGGTTAAAAGGTAAAGCGCAAATTGGTAAAGGTATGTGGGCAATGCCCGATAATATGGCCGCGATGATGAAGGCAAAAATCAGCCAGCCACAAGCCGGTGCCAATACCGCTTGGGTGCCTTCGCCCACGGCTGCAACCTTACATGCTATGCATTACCATCAAGTGAATGTTGCCAGCATGCAAGATGAGTTGATCAACACTGCTCAGGTGGATCTCGATACCATTTTGCAAATTCCATTGCTCAATCAATCAACAATTCAAGCAGCCAATAACCCAACCAACCATCCAGCCAATCAAGAGACAGCCTTAACCGCTCAGGCTATTCAGCGCGAGTTGGAAAATAATGTACAAGGTATTCTAGGGTATGTGGTGCGTTGGGTAGAGCAGGGTATTGGTTGTTCAAAAGTACCTGATATTCATAATACGCCCCTTATGGAAGACCGTGCGACTTTACGCATTTCTAGCCAGCATATTGCCAATTGGTTGCACCATGATATCTGCACAGAAGAGCAAGTCTTGAGCATATTAGCGGCAATGGCCAAAGTGGTCGATCAACAAAACGCAGGGGATGCTCACTATACGCCCATGTCACCTAACCTAGATAACAGCATGGCTTTTCAGGCCGCTAAAGCGCTCATTTTTAAGGGTAAAGAGCAGCCCAGTGGTTATACCGAGCCATTGTTGCATGCTTACCGCATGGCATACAAAATGCGCTGATACGGCGGCCTCGAATCGTATTGTTCGTGAATTCATAAAGAAAACTCTGCCTTGAGAGAGTAAGCTGCATGGTTGATTTGTGCCTTTTACACGGGCACTATTCGCGCCTACGATGTGATCACGAAAAGAGAAAAACCGTTATGCAATCAATCATGCAGCGCCAACTGGCAGACATGCTTACTATGCAAGATGCCATGAATACCAAAGTGAATAAGGATTGGCGTCATCAGCAGTACCCCTGGTATCGCGCTATTTGGGTGGAATCGGCTGAGCTCATGGATCACTACGGTTGGAAGTGGTGGAAAAAGCAAGAAATTGATCACCCGCAAGTTGTTTTAGAGTTGGTTGATATTTGGCATTTTGGGTTAAGTGACTTGCTCCAAAAAGAAACGGATCACAATCACCTTGTTGAGCATCTTTTGCAGCAGCTAAGTCATGAAAATGAAGCGGTGCTGCCTTTCAAAGAGGAGCTAGAGCGCTTTGTTGAAGGCGTTATTGCCTCTCGCTCGTTTGATTTAAGCGCTTTTAAATGCTTGCTTGCCGCAGCAGACCTCAGTTTTGATGCGCTCTATTTGCAGTACGTTGGAAAAAACGTATTAAACTTTTTTCGCCAAGATCATGGCTACCAAGACGGCACCTATAAAAAAGTATGGCAAGGCAAGGAGGATAACGAGCACCTTGTGGAAGCGTTACAAGAATGCGATATCAATAGCGCTGATTTTCAATCAGTATTGTATGAAGCGCTGGCAAAACGCTACGCATTAGCTTGATCAAAGCAGGGTGGCTCACCACTCACTAATGACTTTTGACCCCGTTGCTCTATAATGCGAGCACGTATTTTCTAGCACCGAGCACTTTTTGAGTGTTCGGTGTTTTCTTTAGTTAAAACGGAGATTGATTGTGAAAGCACCTGTTCGTGTTGCCGTAACCGGCGCCGCTGGCCAAATCAGCTACTCATTGTTGTTTCGTATCGCCGCGGGTGAAATGCTCGGCAAAGACCAACCTGTTATCTTGCAAATGCTCGAAATCACCCCCGCACTTGATGCGCTAAAAGGCGTGGCGATGGAGTTGGATGACTGTGCCTTCCCGCTACTTGCAGGCATGGTAACAACTGATGATGCCAATGTTGCTTTTAAAGATGCTGACTACGCATTGCTTGTTGGTGCGCGCCCACGTGGCCCAGGTATGGAGCGTAAAGACTTACTAGAAGCTAATGCTGCGATATTCTCTGTACAGGGTAAAGCCATTAATGACCACGCTTCTCGTGGTATCAAAGTGTTGGTTGTGGGTAACCCAGCCAATACCAACGCCTTGATTGCTCAGCGTAATGCGCCCGATATTGACCCGCGTCAATTCACCGCCATGATGCGCCTTGATCACAACCGTGCTTTGACTCAGTTGGGTCAGAAAGTAGGCGCTTCTATTAATGATATTACTCAGATGACAATTTGGGGAAATCATTCTTCTACTCAATATCCCGATCTTCATCAGACGTTGGTTTCAGGTGATGCGGCAATCGATAAGATCGATACCGAGTGGTACGAAGGCACTTTCATTCCTGATGTGCAGCAGCGTGGTGCAGCGATTATTAAAGCGCGTGGTGCTTCAAGTGCAGCGTCTGCAGCGAATGCGGCTATCTTCCATATGCGCGATTGGGCACTTGGCACAGCCGAGGGTGATTGGGTAAGCATGGGTGTTTACTCAGATGGCAGCTATGGCATTGAAGAGGGCTTGATCTACTCTTTCCCTTGCACATGTAAAGATGGCGACTGGCAGATTGTTCAAGGCCTTTCCGTTAATGCCTTCTCTCAAGAGCGCATGAACGCGACTGAAACTGAGCTCAAAGAAGAGCGTGACGCTGTTAAGTCTTTATTGCCAGCATAAGCGTAAAATCGCCAAGCATCATGATTAGTGTTTAAGTATGATGCTTGAGTGGCGACTCTTTTCACGCTGCTAGTTAAAAAACTAATTAAAACAGTTAGTTTAAAGCAGCGAGTAAAGCAATAAATCGTAAAACCGTGTTTTTGGGCGCGGTTTTTTTGCATCTGGAGAAATGAAAATGAGCTTTCCAAAGATTGGTAATAAGGCGCCAGCCTTTACTTTAAAGAATCAATTGGGTGAAGTGGTCAAGTTATCTGAGCTTAAGGGTAAAAAAGTTGTATTGTATTTTTACCCTAAAGCGATGACGCCCGGTTGTACGACACAGGCTTGCGCTTTGCGCGATGTTCAAGCCGAATATGATTCGGTGAATGCGGTCGTTTTAGGCGTTAGTCCTGATGCGCCTGAGCGTCTCAAAAAATTCGAAGACAAGCATGAGCTTAACTTTACGCTGCTCAGCGATGAAGACCATGCCATCGCTGAGAAATATGGCGTATGGGGTCTTAAAAAATTTATGGGGCGTGAATTTATGGGTATTCTCAGAACAACTTTTATCATCGATGAAGAAGGCCGTCTTAGTCACATCATGGATAAAGTGAAGACCAAAACACATCATGATGATGTGATGGTCATTCTGAAGCAGTAATACGGCACGGCTCTAGTCGCATTCCCAAATCTACTGCCCTACCAATACTGCTGTTCAGCGCTTTAAGGATGTGGCGCTGAAAATATCTTTTTGTCATTGCGCAGTCTTCAAATGGCACTTTTGTCGCTTTAATTTTCACCTTGGCATTAACCTGTCTAAAAATAACTCATACTACGCTGCTTGTGATGAGTTATTTTTGAGCGAGCCTACTACTTTATTTTGACTGTAAATCATTGATTTGTCGTAAAAAAATCTACTTTGACGCCATATATTTCGTTTTTATAAAACATTTGTATTAAAAAATAATTTGTATTGGTTCTTAAGTTTGATTAAATTTATGTATAGTTTTTAATGCTGAAAAACTAATTTTTATGTGATCTTAATAGATGTTTCTCATTTTTTTAGTGAAATCGTGCTCTCTAGGTCGATTCTCTAACAAGGCAATTAGTTGAGTTTCTTGGCGAATTGAAATTTGTGGCGCATAAAGTTCCTTTTTGGCACTAAGCGCTGTGTGATGATATCGTATATGGCGCATAATTCTCTGCGTACAAAGTTGCTACTTTAGAAGTAGTTTTGTCTTGGCAGTTAATATTAGGGTGGTGATTAATTTGAAACTTCATGCGCATTCTCATGCTGCTTCCTTGCCAGCGACCAATATTCAGCCTGATTTGGCAGATATGTCTTTTAGTGATTCCGAGTCTCGCCTTAAGGCATTGTTTAAAGTCTTAGTGAGATCAAATTATGGTGATGATCGGGTTAGTGGTGTATCACACTACCTTAACCTGGGTTGTGCCATGTTTGGGATGGAGTATGGCTTACTTTTGCGCCAGCTCTCTACGCAAGTTGCAGAAGTTGTTGCTGTTGGGGATCATGGCGAATCCTTTTTTGTAGGCCAGCATCTGACGACCGAGCGAACGTTTGCTCAAGAAATTTTCGAAACCAGCGCGCCTCAAGCCAGCGCTAAAGCGATACCGTCTCCAACGTCTGTTCCTGCTTGCACATTTCATGGCCATATTGTGAACAGCTTCGTGGGCGCGCCCGTTAATACTATTAAAGGTGAGACGCTTGCAGTAATATTCTTTGCACCTTCTTATTTGACTGAAGAGATCAAGCCGTCAGATATAGAGTCTTTAGAATTGCTGGCTGAGGGAGTCGCCTGTATGAATGATCGCCACAAGTCTCAAGCGCAAAGAAAAATGACTGATCAGGCAATGTTTGCCTTGGGTTCAGTTAAAACACTCGATGAGTACCTTGAGCAGGCCCGCCTGCCAGAGGTTTATGGTATTCCTTCTCGTGTTGTTGAAGTGCTACGTAAGCGTATTGGCCAGTCTCCATTAGGCATTGGTAACGTTGCGGAAGAGCTAAACCTTTCGAAGCGGACATTGCAACGACGCTTGCAGCAGCAAGATATCAGTTTTGCTGATTTGCGCGACCAAGTGCGTTTTCACTATGCTGTAGACTATCTTGTGAAGCAACATATGAGCATTGATAGTATCTCGGTTTCGCTAGATTTTTCTGATCGAACAAGCTTTACGAATGCATTCAAGCGCTGGACGGGCTTATCACCCAGCACGTTCCGTAAGCTATTCCGTGACTACGTCTAACGATCATTAACCTCCTGCTTTGGTTGAGGGGTTACATAGCATTACTTCAAAGCCCGCTTATGCGGGCTTTTTTGTTGGGGTGTTGCTATTTGGAGGGGAAGGATTGATTGGAAGAGGTATTGATGGGATTCATCTTGATAGGATGTTGATAGGATTGCGCAAACTCTGTAGAGTTGCCGCTTCTTTAAAAAGACAGTAGTGAGAGCATTTTATGTCATTTTTGATTCCTGAAGCCGCTGCGCAAGCCCAAGCTGGCGCCCCTCAGGCAGGTGGAGATTTTTTCTCTATCATCATGTTGGTGGGTTTGGTTGTTTTGATGTACTTTATGATGATTCGCCCGCAGCGTAAGCGTCAAAAAGAGCATGACGCGCTAGTCGGCGGCATCGCCAAAGGTGATGAGGTTGTTTTAACCAGCGGTATGCTGGGTAAAGTGGTTGAAGTTGATGAGTCGTATATGGTTGTTGATGCTGGTGATGAAGCTAAATTGCGCTTTCAGAAGTCTGCGGTTCATGCGGTATTGCCTAAAGGCACGATTAAGTCTCTTTGATTTTAGTGACTTTAGTTTGGGTCGTCTTTTGATCTGAGCTTAAAAAGCCTCGCATTTTGCGGGGCTTTTTTTTGCCTTTTGTGCGGGTTTTTGATGAATAATTGACATGCATTTTTAGGTGCATCACTCTCAAGTACCGCAAGAGCTCATTTATATTAGTAAGGCAATAAGTTCTAGAGCGCTAAGTGATCTGATAAAGGGGTATATTGAAATGACAGTTGATATAACGGAATCTTTGCCTGCTTATTTTCCTGCAAAGATTCATTTGGCGCAGTTGCCAACGCCTTTGCAAAAGCTGCAGCGTTTTTGTGTGTCAGGCGCGCCTAATATTTGGCTTAAACGTGATGATCTGACGGGTTTTACGTTGTCGGGTAATAAGGTTCGTAAACTGGAGTTTGTTTTATCGTATGCGTTGTCCCAAGGTGTTCAGCGTATTATCACCTGTGGCGGTATGCAATCAAATCATTGCCGTGCAACGGCCCTCGCTTGTGCTCAGCTAGGGCTGAAATGCCATTTAGTTTTGCGTGATACGGGTGTTTATCAATCTGGCGGTAATCGCTTGTTGGGTCAAATGGCGGGGGCAGAGTCATCAGTTCATGTAGCAGCAGAGTATAGTCGCTCACTAAAAGCTTTATTGGCAGACGCTGCCGCTCGCTATGAGGCCAAAGGCGAGAAAGTAATGGTGATCCCCACGGGTGCAAGCGATGGGCTGGGTATTTGGGGGTATGCCGCCGCTGCATTTGAGCTGCTGGCTGACTTTAAATCGAAGTCGATTGAGCCTAGTCATGTTGTGTGTGCAACGGGCTCTGGTGGGACTCAGGCAGGTTTGTCATTAGGTTTTGCTCTTGCCGGTTCGTCCATTCAGGTTGTTGGAATGGCGGTATGTGATAGCACTGCTTATTTTCAGAAAAAAGTTTCAGAGGATCTTCAGCAGTGGTCTCATCTGAATCCAGGCTGTTCGCTGCCTCAGGCACCGCGTTTTGAGACAGTCGATCGGTACGTTGGCGCCGGTTATGCCAAGCCGGGTGCTGCCGATTTGGCTTTGGCTGTTGAAATGGCCACTCAAGAAGGTGTTTTGCTCGATCCTGTCTATACGGGAAAGGCTTTTTATGGGTTGGTAGAAGAGCTCAAGGCGGGGTGGCTATCCGACCAAAAGGATGTGGTTTTTGTGCATACAGGAGGTGGATTTGGTACCTTTCCTTATGAGCAGGCGTATCAAGATGTATTAGCTGTGCGGGGTGAGTGTGATGAATAACCATAAAAAATTAGTGATTGCGATTAGCTCAAGAGCGCTTTTTAACTTAGATGCCAGTCATACGGTATATGAAGAGCAGGGCCTAAAGGCCTATTCTGAGTACCAGATTGAGCACGAAAATGATGTGTTGGAACCGGGGCAGGCGTTTGCATTGGTTAAAAAGATGCTGCGCATTAATGAATTGCTAGAGCGCGAGTGCGTTGAGGTGATTTTACTTTCACGTAATAGTGCTGATACGGGCTTGCGTGTCTTCAATTCTATTAATCACTACGGATTGGATATTACACGCGCTGCTTTTACGGGTGGCGAAAGCCCTTATCGTTATATAGCTCCTTTTAATAGCCAGCTTTTTTTGTCGACTTCGGCGGAGGATGTGGGGCGAGCATTGCAAAATGGTGTAGCGGCGGCAACGCTGCTTTCTGGTGGGCGTGCGCAAGAATCTAATGATCAGCTACGTTTTGCCTTTGATGGTGATGCAGTGCTGTTTAGTGATGAGGCTGAGCGCGTATACCAGCATGAGGGTTTAGAGGCGTTTGCACGCAGTGAAAAAGCATCGGCCAAAACCCCGTTAAGTGGTGGCCCTTTTCGTGAATTCTTGGCTTCTCTGCAATCTATTCAGCAACAGTTTTCAGAAGGTGAATGCCCCATTCGTACGGCACTTGTTACAGCAAGGTCTGCCCCAGCGCATGAGCGCGTTATTCTGACCTTGAGGGACTGGGGTGTTCGCATTGATGAATCG
>CALIUX010000069.1 GCA_938048505.1 uncultured Pseudomonadales bacterium | reverse complement strand
CAGTCTGCGGAAGCTAGCCTTTTAGCTAATGGTGACATGATAGAGCCGCAACTCATGCACGATACCGTTACTTTGTCTGTTCGCGTTTTGTCTCAGCCAGGTCGTACAGCTATCAGGAAGCGCGCTTATGAAATACCTGATGGTTGGGATGTGACGGATATGCAGATCACAAACAAAAAAGGCCGAGCGCGTATTTTTAGGCGTGATGGCTATGTCATTTTGGAAGTACATGCATTACCCCCCAATAATTCTGTGCGTGCAGAGGCTTATGCCCAAGCAACAATAGCCATGAATAAACAATAGCCATGAATATGCGAAAAATAGACAGGCAAGAATTAGATAAGAAGTAAACAAGAGCTCTATTAGAAAAATACTTAACTAGATGCCGAGTGGTGCCATGACATCACTCATCTCAAAATACATTAACTTAACGATGAGCCACTGCAATGAACAAATTTTTTAATGTTTCATGCTTACTATCCTCCTTGATTGTATTGAGTGCCTGTAATGGTGAAGGTTTAAGCGGTAATAATGATTCCAATTCCGAACAAAGTCTTTCTAGTACTGCACTTTCTAGCAATACAAGTGTTTCTAGTGCTCAAAGCATGTCTAGCTTGCTTGTCAGTAGTTCTTCTGATGGTTTATTAAGCTCTTTGAGTAGTGTGTCCAGTGAGCCTTCAGTTACGCTATCAAGCAGCTCGTCGAGTATTGATTCAGTCGTTCAATCTAATACTTTTAACATTGACTTACAGGCTGACGTCAATCGCGACGGCAGAATAGATGAGCGTGATGATGAAGCGGCTGAAGCGGATTCTGCGGGTGTTATCGTTCTGCCTAATTTGGATGATGATAGCTTGCGTTGCAATGAATCTAAATCGATCGGTAGTAGTGGTAGGATAGAAGAAACGGATGCTTTTATTGGGTGTAATGATGCGTCTGATTTTGTTTCGAATGGTGAAGCAGATATCGAAGACTTAAGTTTAGTAACGCTTTCAGTTATGGGTGAGGTAACAAGCATTGATACCTTTCAACTTCGCTTATTCGTGAATGAAAAAGAAGATACTTCAGGCAAATTTCGAGTACTCGCCAAGCGTGATGAGCAGTTTGTAGACATTACCCGCGAGCCACTCAAGGTAGCAGATATAGCAGATGGTATTGTGCTTGGGCTGGAAGCGACTGATGTTTTACGTGATCAAGAACAGTGGTCAGGCCGTGCCACTTTACGAGCAGAAATAACTGTTGATGGGGCGCAGTATCAAGATGAATTGCCCTTAGTTGTTGCGCCTATTGTCACACAGCATGATCTGGGGCGTGTCGAAAAGCTCTTTGTGAGCCCGCCTCCTTTACCTGAAAATGGTCAAACGTTAGCCGACGAAGCTGCTCAAGTCCCCCCGAGCGCTCGCTCTATGGGATATGGCTTTGTCAGTCAACGTTTTATAAATGGTCTTCGCACTGCGTCGACGGGCATTGTTGATGAATTATTGATGTTGACAGATGCTGCAGGAGATGTGTGGGCGCAAGATTATTTTGAGCCGGCTTTTGTGGCTCGCCCGGGGGCTTCTGGGCCACAAATTATTCGTTTGATGCTGCGTTCCGCTAACTTGTCTCGTTTGGGTGATCAGGTCGATTTCTCGATTCTTCCTCAGTTCCAAGGGCTAACTCGTGAAGAAATTGTAATGGCTTTGGATAATCTTTCGGATGATGACTACTTTGCAGCGGAAGGGCGTGCGAGACAAGCCGCTCGTGAAGCAGGGGTAGGGCAAGAGACCTCCGATAGCGCTAGTTTTCGAGAAGCTGGCATTGCTTTGTATTCTCAAATAAGAGGTAAAGACATTGGAGTAGTACAAATTGAAAAACAAGAGCTTGATCTCACAGCTGAAGATACTTACAACTCGACGGGTAACTTCACAACAATACCTCCATCGCCAGGTGCTGTGAGTACTAATCCACATGGCCGCATGGTTTATGGTTCTACACCCAACCCACGGTTTATCACCTTATTGAAGGCTCAGCAGTTTCAAACGCCTATTCGTGTGCCCACTGAATGGTTACTTGTGGGGCACGTTGATGAATTCCTTACCTTTTTACCGTCGTCTGCGAATGCTCGTGGATGGATTATGGGTGTTGCAGATCCATCGTTAGCGTATGAGCTATTAGAAAAAGCGTATGCGCAATCTCCTTTATCAACTTTGTTAAAGGGCGCTTATTCTCTGCAGGGATCTCAAGTTTCTCATGCTGAGCAATCAGTTAATGACGTGTTGAATGATAAAGCATTACGTGATGCTAATGATTTTGCTTCTAAAAAAATTGAAGAATCAATGAAAATACTCCGTGAACAGCTCAATTTAGCAGATGAAGATATTGTGAAATTGCCTGCTCTTTATAAAGAAGTGCCATTTGGCGGCTCTACTGCTAACTCAATAGCAGTTACCGCTTTTTCACCAAATGGTGTGAATGGTTTACATTTAGGCAATAACACCTTTATATCACCCAAGCAATTTGGCCCTATAATTGATGGTGAAGACCAATTTCAAAAAGCTTACCAAGATACGCTTGCGCCACATGGCATAAACGTTTTATGGGTGGATGACTATGCTTACGCTCATCTTGGAGAAGGGGAAATTCACTGTGTGACCAACGCTACACGTGATTTAGAGGGAGCAGCTGCTTGGTGGTAGTGGTTTCTTAATGGTCTTGGCTGGGTGGGTTGTTGAGCTCGAAAACACTTCTTCACTCAGCCTAATTTTGCTTTTATCAGAGCCCATGCGTTTTTAGCCTGGTGACAACAGAATTATTTGAAATAGGTTTATTTGAAACAGAACTGCTTGACAAAAAGTTATTTGAAAAAAACTATTTGGAATAATGTTCTAACATCGTATTTGAAATGCGCTAGACTAAAAGGGTCGAGTGTCTCTTTTAAGGTGAGCATTATGAATACTGCTGTCTGGTTTCGTATTCTGTTTACGCTTGTTGTGAGCTTATGGCTGATACCTGCCCATGTGTATGGGCAGCATCACCACACAGGCACAAAAGATCTTGGCCTTCTGACCGTCTCTACCTATGAACAATCCCCTTCCTTAAATAGAGCTTCCAGCTTACCTAGCAAGGCTGAAGTACTGCATATTAGTGATGAACTCAAGCAGTTAATCGATGATCATCTTGAGGGGTATGCCAGTATACGGCGCCGTTCTGAGCGTTTGCATCAGCTTCTTTTTGACCCCGCATATCAAAATATCCAGTACAGCCCTAATGCAACTCATACTGCTCATGAGGCGTTTATAAAAAAGACCGGTAATTGCATTGGGTTATCTAATCTTTTTGTCGCGGCAGCACGTTATGCTGGTTTAAATGCACACTATCAATCGGTTGAGGTGCCTAGGCAGTGGCAGCTCCAAGAAAGTTATTTCATTGTTCCAGAACATATGAATGTTGGCATTTTTAGAAAAGAAGTATCATTCAACCCACATAATAAACGCTCTAAAAGGCCAGCCATCCAAACACGTAACTATTTAGATAACCATTTGGGTAACTTTACGAGAAACTTTAATCAAGCAGGGTCTTCGTTTGAGGCGGTGGGGGATGAGGTGCGCCCTAGTTACGTTGTGGAATTTGTATCGATCTATGCAAGACGTAACATTAAAGGCATTCAGTACACTGCCATATCAGATGAGCAAGCGTTAGCAGAATACTATAATAATTTGGCGGTCGATCAATTAGAGTTAGGGTATTTAGATCATGCCGTTGAAATATTTAAGACGGCTCTGGGTATGAATTCGAAAGCCAGTTTTATTTGGTCAAACCTCGGCTATACCTATAAGCGAAAAGAATGGTATGACGATGCTGAAAAAGCGTATTTAAAAGCTTTTTCATTAAACAAAAAAAATTATTCTGCTGTGAAAAATTTGTATGTTTTTTACGATAAATTAGGGCAGTATAAAAAAGCGCTACGCTATAAAAAGCGAGTGGATCGTTACAATCAAAAAAACCCTTATTATCACCAAGCACTGGCCGATCAATATCTTGCTTTAGACGATTTTAAGAAATCGATATATCATTATCGTAAAATGATTAA
>CALIUX010000068.1 GCA_938048505.1 uncultured Pseudomonadales bacterium | reverse complement strand
CTATTTTTAGAGAAAATGAGCATTAATCTGTGGATTAATGTGGATCAATTTCATCACCTTGTGCAGATTTTTCGCATTATTCTACTCACAATGTGCGTAAAGCTGTGTTTTGGTGTTAATAAAACCGTTGTGCAATAGCTGGATAACATTTATCTGTTAGTAAGTCTGTGTGTAAGTGGGTTTTTATACAGTTTACTTCCTTGTAATAACTCTGTAAGACGCAAACGCAATAAAATTGTCTGAAAAGAAAGTATGAGATGAATAGTGTTTGAATGAGGGGTCGTCAGAGGGATTCATGCCTAGTTATACTGAGAGTAGTTATCTAACTGCGTGATTATCACGTGAGCTTCGAAGGCGGTTTTTCAGTATAAGTAGTGAGTAAGAGAAGGGGCTTGGTCACTTTTGAGGAGTAATCATAGGGGGCTATTCAGCGCTCTTTCTGCCGTTCTTATTCATTATTAAAGAGTGGCGGCTGATGAGAAAGGGTGCTGTTAGAGTGTGAATTGAGAGTGAGGACTGGCTAAACTCAGGTTATTTACCAATACAAAAGCTACTGAAGATATGACCCAGCAGGTCATCTGGTGTGAAGGTTCCGGTGATTGTACTAAGTGCTTCTTGAGCGACTCTTAAATCGTCAGCAAGCAGCTCACCGGCATGATGCATGAGTAGTTGTTCTTTCCCTTTCACAAGAGCTGACTCGGCTTGTTGCAGCGCATCGAGATGCCGGCGTCTTGCGCTAAAGCCTCCTTCTGCAGTGCCAGTAAAGCCCATAACGGCTTTTAGCTCTGCTTTGAATGCGTTTAATCCTTCTCCGGTTTTGGCTGATAGCCAAATTCCGTTGACCGATGTTGCTGGTTTGTCCTTTAGGGCATCACATTTGTTGTAGATGACGGTGAGCTTATTATGATATTGAGGGCGATCAAAAAATTGTGACCAATGCTCTTGAATCGCCATTTGACTGGGATCAGTTGCATCGATCATCAGCACAATACGGTCTGCCTGCTCAATCTCTTCCCATGCGCGGTCAATACCCATTTGCTCAACGATATCGTTGCTATCGCGTAGGCCAGCGGTATCAGTGATATGCAGTGGCATACCATCGATATGAATGTGCTCACGCAATACATCACGAGTCGTCCCAGCAATATCTGTGACAATCGCAACGTCTTTTTCGGCTAGCAGGTTAAGTAGGCTTGATTTTCCGGCGTTGGGGCGACCAGCAATGACTACTTTCATGCCTTCGCGCAAGATGGCACCTTGTTTGGCTTTTTGATATACCCTAGCCAAATGCTGCTCTAAGTCATCGAGCTGGCTTTTAATGTGGCCATCATTTAAGAAGTCAATTTCTTCTTCAGGGAAGTCGATAGCCGCTTCAACATATAATCTGAGTGCAATCAGTTTTTCAACTAACTCATGCACGGTGGAGGAGAACTCGCCTTGCAATGAATTAACGGCCTGTTTAGCGGCTTCTTTTGAACTCGCCTCGATGAGGTCGGCAATGGCTTCGGCTTGGGTTAAGTCGATTTTTTCGTTTAAGAATGCGCGTTCACTGAACTCACCTGGTTTGGCTAAGCGAGCTCCTGCTTGTGTAATTTGCTCCAGTAACATATCGAGTATCACCGGTCCGCCATGGCCTTGTAGCTCAACAACATCTTCTCCGGTAAAGGAGTGAGGGGCTTTAAAGTAAAGCGCAATACCTTGGTCGAGAGTCTTGCCTTGGGTATCTTTAAAAGGAAGGTAATGTGCGTAGCGCGGAGTGAGTGTGCTCCCCGTAACCGCTTGCCCAATCTGGAGTGCATTAGGCCCTGATAAACGTATGACGCCAACACCGCCGCGCCCTGGTGCGGTGGCCACAGCGGTGATGGTATCGTTCATACTTATTTCTCGTTTTCGATTTGCTTGGTAATGATGTACTGCTGGATGATCGAAAGGGTATTGTTCACAACCCAGTACACAACAAGCCCAGCTGGGAAGAACATAAATAGGCCGGTAAAAAAGACGGGCATCCACTGCATAATCTTAGCTTGTGTTGGGTCGGGTGGTGTGGGGTTAAGCTTTTGCTGAATCCACATCGTTAAACCCATAACCAAAGGCAATACAAAGAAAGGGTCTTTTACGCTTAAGTCATCTAACCATAAAAACGAAGCATGACGTAGCTCAACACTTTCCATCAATGCCCAATAAAGCGCAATGAATACCGGCATTTGCAGTAGCATTGGTAAACAGCCACTGACGGGGTTCACCTTCTCTGTTTTGTAGAGCTTCATCAACTCTTGTGACATACGCTGGCGGTCGTCGCCATAGGTCTCTTTGAGTGCTTGCATCTTAGGCTGCACTTTGCGCATTTTTGCCATGCTGCGATAACTAATCGCCGATGGATAAAAGAACGCAATCTTGATCAAGACGGTGAGCAAAATAATCGCAATGCCCCAGTTACCGACTAAATTGTGGATATGATCCAGCAACCAAAAAAGTGGTTTGGCAATCATCCATAAAAAGCCATAGTCTACTGTGAGGTCGAGGTAAGGCGCGATTTTTTCCAGCTCACTTACATCCTTTGGCCCTGCATAAAAAGAGGCTTGCAGCGTATCGGTTTGGCCTGCCGCAATAGTGGTAGCTGGGCTAGCAAAGCTAAAGTAATAGATGTCAGTGTTTTTGGCTTTGCGTAGGGTATAGGTGTTTTGCTGATCTGACTGAGGGATCCAAGCACTCATAAAGTAGTGTTGAATCATCGCGACCCAACCCCCTTCTAATGTGTGCTTGACGGTTTTTTCTTCGATGTCATCAAAATCGTATTTATCATAATTGTCTTCAAGCGTTGTTGTAGCAGCGCCTAAGAAAGGCTTTACGCCAAGGCCTGGTGCAATCACTGGGTTATGAGAGTCACGTTTGATGCTGCCCACCAAGCTAGCTTGCCACGGTGTTGAGCCACTATTGTTGACAATATATTTTAGACCGACGAGGTAACTGCCTCGGGTAAATTCATAGCGTTTGGTAATCGATACGGCATCTTGCTGGTAAGTGAGGTCAACATTGAGCGTTTCGTTATCGCCCATACTGTATGACTGGCGAGCACTCAAAAAGGTTGGGCGACCTTTTTTGCTGTCAGTACCGTTAAGTCCGGCTAGGCCACTGCGTGCAATATAGGTTGTAGCGGCAGTTTGGTTAAGTAAAACCAGCGGCTCGGCTATTTCACCTTCTTGCACCAGTGTTTTGTTGTATTGCGGTAAAGCGACTTTGACAATGTCGCCTCCAGTGGGATTTAGGCTAATGATAAAAGTATCAGTCGTAACCGTAATCAGCTCACTCGGTGTGGGTTGCGCATTCGCCACAGGCTCAGCGGCTTGTGCTGCGGGCAAGTCAAACTCACTGGTTGCATTCGATGCTATGCCGCCACTGTCACCCATATCATCCGCGACCATTTCAGGTGCAGTATTACTGGGCTCGTTGATATCCACAATCTGGCGCTCTTGAAATTCATTCCAGCGGATAATAAGCAAAAAAGCGACAACTAAGATGCCACCAATAATTGAGGAGCGTAACCAATCCATTTTCATGTTGAATAAGCCATTAAGAATTGCGTGGAGATTTGGGTTCAGGTACGGGGTCATAACCGCCAGCATGCCAAGGGTGGCAGCGGCAAATACGATGTACTGCCAACCAAGAGCCTTTAGCAGGGCCATGGGTGACTAATGCTTCTTCGGCGTAAGCCGAACAGCTTGGGTAAAAACGGCAGTTTTGCCCTAATAAAGGACTAATAAAATAGCGATATCCCTTAATCAACATCAATAGTGGCCACAATAACACCTTAAATGATGCAGCTTTAAACTGCTTCAAAAAGGTTATCAATGGCGTTTGAGCTTTGTCCGTCATGGCGCGAGTTGTGCGGCCCGCTTTATTATGCGTTTCCATAAGCCATTAAACGTACGTTGAAGTTGTTGATCGGTGAGCGTATCGGCGCCTTTACGGGCAAGCACTATAGCATCTATTGGTGGCAGCTTGTGTTGCTGCAACCGAAACGATTCGCGAGCATAACGTTTAATACGGTTACGTTCATGAGCATGACGCACATGCTTTTTCGCAATAACTAAACCGAGCCTAGGGCAGGTTGAGTCTTCTGAACGAAAACGGCATAAAATCAAAAAGTGCTGATGTGAAGCGCGTATGGGAGCATCATCAAAAACAGAAGAGAAATCTTTTTTGTTGAGCAAACGTTTTTGCTTAGAAAAAGCAAAAGAGAGCGAATCAAGAGTGTTTGCGCCAGCAATTGGCTGAGCACTTTTTGGCGAGTACATCATTATCCAAGTATGACTGACATTAATAGTTAAAGCCGATTGAGTAATGGCCTTATTAATGTGGCACTAAACACTCTATTTTGGATATAAGTCTGATGGCTTACAAATGTAGAGAATCAGGTTATATCCAATAAGATCTTTTTAAGAATCGATAAAAATAGCTTGCTTAATTAAGCTGCTAATTCTTTACGACCTTTTGCACGACGACGCGCTAAAATTTGACGGCCTGCTTTTGTGGCCATGCGAGCACGAAAACCATGAGTGCGCTTACGCTTGAGTACACTAGGTTGAAATGTTCTTTTCATGAGCTGATACCTTTAAATCGTGAAACGTTACGTTTTTCTTTACTCTATAGAAGGCTAACTAAAAACAAGCTGTCTACCGTCTATAGATAATGATGTGTCGATAATTATTGGCCATTGCGAAATAACGCATGCCTTAAAAAGCTGGCGGATCATATAGAGTTTTGCTCATAAAAGCAACAATAAAGGTGTTTTATCCTTCATAGTGTGTTATCGGTAATCAGACCACAATATGTTGTGGTCTGATTACTTATTAATCCCTTTATTACAGTATGTAGACAGTTTTTCAAAAGCTTAATAACAGGTTTATCAACAGGTTTGAGATTGTAAAATCTTTTTTATCAACAGATAGATGATTAATCCAATACCGCTTGGATCGCCGTAATTACACTCTTTGAGTGCTGCGGCCTAAAAAAGTGTAAACTTTTCCCCATAATCATTCACAAAACTGTGGATAACTCTGCCATCTACCGGTACACTTATCCTCTTTCTGTCTATAACTTTTGTCTATCGCGAATACTCGATGACAATCCTGGTGACAATAAAGCACCAAAATGTGCTGAGTTGCCTTGCTGGAGTAAATATTCGTTGCCCAATACGATCTGGAATTATTGCAGCCAACAGCTGCAAAGTGAGCTTTCTCCTCAGCTTTTTAATACTTGGATAAAGCCGCTTACCGTGGATGAAGAGTCGGGCACATCGGGCCTACCTTTATTAGCGCCTAATCGTTTTGTTTTAGATTGGGTAAGAGATAAGTACCTGCAAAGAATACAAGAGCTGGTTTCCCAGCAATTTGGTCAACATACAGTGACTTTAAATGTGTCACAGCGCAGAAGAGCGGCTTCACACTTTCGTCGTAATCCTGAAAAGATGCGCTCAGGCTATGAACAGGAGCCTCAAGAGCGTCCAGACTTTGGTTCAGACCCTGATAGCCATGATAACTATGGTGTTGATGAGCATGGCGTTGATAAACACGGTGCTGATAACCACAATGGCAACCGCTCAGCGGGTATTACTCCCAATATTACTCTTAGTGCCGATGCCATACCGTCTCAGCAGCAAATGCCAGCTTATGCGCAGCCTTTTGATCCGTCGCGGCCCAGTGGCCAACCGGCTCAGCCAAGTTATACATTACAGCAGCCAGCAGCGCCGATTACGGTGAATGAGCCCTCTTTGAACCAGGGGTCGCATCAGCATCAATCGGATGGCCGTGATGGGTTTTCTCATGGGCAAGGTAGTGGCCCAAGACTGGATACACCTCACCCGCAAACAGTCGGCAAAAGATTAGAAAGGCAAGATATCGAAGGGGGGCTTTCGCATAAAAGCCACCTTAATACTGGTTTTACGTTTAAAAGCTTTGTTGAGGGTAAGTCGAATCAGCTCGGTTTAGCCGCTGCCACACAAGTGGCCGAAAA
>CALIUX010000067.1 GCA_938048505.1 uncultured Pseudomonadales bacterium | reverse complement strand
GTTGGCTCAGTTATTCCTGCTTGATGTGCTTTTTGAGGCAAAGATTTTATTTGCAGAAAGGGGTCGGGGGAATCAATGTAACGTATGGCTGACTTCACATCTTTCCAGCCAACATAGTCCATTAATGATTTGGTATCCCATCCCTGATTGTTGGCCCAGGTTGCAAAGCCACGCCGTAACGAATGGCTACTGAATAAAGCAGCGTCTTCAATGCCGGCCTGCATACAGCACCGCTTTATAATATGAATAATGCTAGCGGGGTGCAGTGCTTCTTCTGCAATATGGCCCCAGCGATTAATCGCACGAAAGACTGGCCCCGCATTGATTTGAGCAAGGTTAATCCAATCAAGATATGCCGAAACAGGGCATAGTTGTTGTAGAGCGGGGGCTTTGTATTGGCGCCCTAAGCCTGAGCGGTCACCTTTGCTGCGTGGTACAAAGATTTCCATTCCCTCGCCTGACTTTGCGTGAATGTGTTCTACGTGAAGCCGTGATAATTCATCACTTCTGAAAGCTCGCCAAAATCCAATTAACAACAAAGCTTTATCGCGGCTGCTTTGGCGCTTAGCAATCTCTGATCCTTGCGAAATGGTTTGGTCAAGTACATGAATAATGTGCGAAACTTGTTCTAGTTGAATGGGTTTGGCTTGCTTTTCTTGGTATGGATGAAGTGCGGCAATGCCTTTAAGGACTTTTTTAACATGTGGTGCTTTGGTTGGATCTGCAAAGCCTTGCTCATTGTGCCAGGCCGCTAAGGCGGCGAGCCTTTGCTTTAGTGTGCTAATTGCAAGCGTTGGGGCGTAATGGGCAAGGTACGATGCAATACCGTCAGCCGTTGCAGGTAAAAAGCCTCCCCAAGCATCTTCATAGTGTTCAATTGCTGAACGGTAGCTAATACGCGTATTTTGCCTGGTTGCTGCCTGTATATATTTGTCTGTTTCATTTATGGGCATGGTATTGATTGAGGTAGAAAACCCGTTTGTATTAACAAGGCACCACTTTAATGGGTCTAACCATTCTTGACAAAGACTTCATTGGAAAATAAAAATGATATGATATATCATAGCTATCAAGTATTTAGAAAGCATAACCTATTACGATGTGTTTTAAAAAATTAGCTGAGGAGTCTTCTGTGCTTGCAACAGACATCATCAATACCGATTCTCACCCCAGTGCTTTGGCTGATATATATCAAGATCGTGTGTCAATGGCCATATGGGAGAGGCCGCTAGATACCAAGGTGGTTGAATACGCTCATACGCTCTTAAAAGTGACACCATGTTTTCAAACGCGCTTTATTCAAGCGCCTGGATGTATTGGTGAGAAGTTAGAAAAAGAGCTTCCGCTTCATAAATACCGACAGGCGTTTATTGATGATATAAATCTGGTTGTCGAGATGTTTTCATGCCTATTCGAGCTAGAAGCTGTGGGCTTACGCATGGCGGTACTTAACACCGCAATGTGCCCTAAATTTCATGTTGACCGCGTACCGTGCCGCTTAATCTGTACCTATGCAGGCGCAACCACGCAATGGCACACCAATGACCAAGTACAGCGCTTTGAAAATGGCACATTAGAGCCTTTTGCCCATGCTGAGCCCCGCACTTTAAAGCTAGGTGATGTAGCGCTGCTAAAAGGTGAAGCTTGGGAAGGGAATGAAGGGCGTGGATTGGTTCACCGTTCTCCTCAAGCCGCTGATAATGCACGCCGTTTAGTGCTGACATTGGATTTTGCATAAATAAAGCAGAGGTATTCGCTTTGATAAAACGCCAAACTTTTTTTGATAAAGCCGCTATTAGCTTATCGATGCTGTGTACAGCACATTGCCTGGCAGTACCTGTTTTACTGGTTTTGCTACCTGGGTTAGCGTCATTGCATCTCGATAATGAGGCATTTCACTATTGGATGGTATTGGCTGTCCTTCCTGTGAGCTTGTATGCATTAACATTGGGTTGCAAACAGCACAAGCGCCCGCAGCTATTGATGATAGGTGTTTGTGGCCTGGCTTTCTTGTTGGCGCCATTAGTTCTGCATGACCTGTTTTTACATGATGTATCTGATCATGCTATGCATGCACACGAAGGGCTTTCTCATGAGGCTCAAGCACATAAGTCTTTCTTTGGTGAGCATGCAGAAAAGATCTTTACGCTTATTGGTGCCGGGCTCATTGCTCTAGCGCACTTCAGAAATTATCGGTTATGCCGAAGCAGCAAAGGTTGTTGCGACGCATTAGCCACTCAGTAAAACACAATTATTGACCAGTACTTACGAGTAGAAGCCAAGCTCGCGGATACTTATCGCCTTAAGCTTTGTTGGTTGGCGCCGCATTCTTTATTGGGTGTCATTCAATCATTATCTATGTAATAATTGAATTGTATATAGTTATCATTATCATTTGGGTGTATTGGTCTTGTCATTCAAATAGACTGTTTTGTTTTAGGGGTAAACGTGAAAAACCAATTAACGCTAGCAATAACATTGTGCGGCATGCCTTTGCTTGCATCCTCTGCTGAGGATATCGCAGCAGTAAAACCAGATAGTGAAAAAAGCAATCGTATTGAAAATATACTGATTATCGGTTCACGACAGGCCTATAAAGGTGATTTCACTTCACTCGAAACGCCGCAAGCAGACCTTGCCATTGATACCGAAACTTTGCAAAATGCAGGTGCTTTAGATCTTGTTCAGGCTTTGGATCTTTCTGCATCTATTGCAAGGCAGAATAATTTTGGCGGACTTTGGAACAGTTTTGCCGTACGCGGATTCGTAGGCGATGAAAACTTGCCCAGCAACTTTTTGGTTAATGGGTTTAATGCTGGGCGCGGGTTTGGCGGCCCAAGGGATTTGTCTGGCGTAGAGTCTGTTGAAGTACTAAAAGGACCGCGCGCCGCATTGTTTGGCCGTGGTGAGCCAGGTGGAACGGTTAACTTGGTGACTAAACGCCCAACTTTTGAAAGGGAAGGGGAGCTAAAGCTGTCTTTGGGGAGCTTTAACACCTACCGCACGGATATCGATTGGACTACCCCGCTTTCAGATGTAGTTGCAGTGAGACTTGTTGGTTTTTATGAAGATGCCGAAAGCTTTCGCGACACCATCGAAACAACCAAGCAGGGCTTAACGCCTTCTATTGTCTATAAAGTTAGCGAGCAATCGCAGCTAAGTTACGAGCTTGAATATAGTCATCAAGAGATTCCATTTGATCGTGGCGTAATTGCAATTGGTGATCAGTTGGGTCTTATTCCCGATAGCCGATTCCTTGGCGAGCCAAGCTATGGCCCGATAGAGACCGATGTGCTGGGTCATCAAATTGAATTTCAGCAAGACCTCAAAAATGATTGGACTGCGCTAGTCGGTTTTAATTATCGCGATACATCACTCGAGGGCCTTGCCTCCGAGAACGGCTTCTCTCAACCCAGTGACAATGGCGATTTTAGCCGTTTTAGCCGTATTCGTGATTATGATGCGATTTATCAAGTCTTTAGGGCTGAGCTGAGTGGCGGCTTTACCACGGGTAATATTCAGCACCGTTTAATTGTTGGTTTGGATGCAGATGATTTTGAAAATGATCAATTTGCTCTACGAGATAGATCAACAGATCAGACCATTAA
>CALIUX010000066.1 GCA_938048505.1 uncultured Pseudomonadales bacterium | reverse complement strand
CATGACGGATGCCTTGTATCTGTGAGTTGAAGATCAGTGATCGAGATTTGGTTTAATAGCCTTCAGCAGCATAATATAGAGTGTTAAAGCATAGTGTAACGCTTTATTCCATAGTGTAACGCCTAAACTATAACCTTTCTTTCTACCCTGTATTTTAATTTTATTTATCCTAATAGATCTACTTTATGCTCGAACAATTTGCTCTTTTTATCATTTCATTTCTTGCTAATTTATTGTCATCTCTAGCAGGGGGAGGGGCAGGTTTATTGCAATTGCCTGCGTTGTTATTTTTAGGATTGCCTTTTAGTGTGGCATTGGTAACGCATAAAATTGCGTCAGTGGCTTTAGGTGTTGGAGCCAGCATCAGGCACCTTCGTTCAGGGAATATGGATGCTTTATTGGCCCTTTTTATTTTGGCAACAGGCTTACCGGGTGTGATTTTGGGTGCATGGTGGATTTTGGCATTCCCTGAGCGGCTGGCAAATATCCTCCTTGGTATTTTGACTATTGGTCTTGGCTTGTATTCGATGTTTAAGCCCTCTTTGGGGCAGCAATCTGTACCACTCAATCGTACTCTTGCTGGGTATAGCATTGGAGGTACTGTTTTATTCGTTATCGGAGCTGTTAATGGTTCGCTGACTTCAGGCTCAGGGTTGTTTGTAACGCTATGGCTTATTCGATGGTTCGGTTTGTCCTATAAAGAAGCGTTGGCGTACACCTTAATATTGGTTGGTTTTTTTTGGAATGGTGTTGGCGCTGTGACTCTAACCACGCTTCAGGCACCGCATTGGGTTTGGCTGCCTGCTTTGCTAATGGGATCTCTCTTGGGCGGGTATTTTGGTGCACATCTCTCTATTCAAAAAGGCAATCGCTTTATCAAGCGTATATTTGAAAGTGTCACCATTGCTGTGGGTATCTCGCTGTTACTTCGTGTTTTATAGTGTTTTTCTTTATCCTTCTTTATTTTTCCATGTTTTCTTTTAAGGTGTCTTTTTAGCATGCCTTTGTAATATTTTTGCTGAGTGGAAAAATGGCTTTTATGATTATTATTTTATAATAAATTCAGTAAAAGCCATTCATTAGCTTGATCTTGGAATACATTGCTGAGATAAGCATTTATGTTTGATAGATCTTTTGAGTAATAAGTTGTGATAGGTAAAGTGAATTCTATGGGTGACTTTCCATAAACTCTTTTCTTAACGAATAAATATAATGTCGGCTAGCTTCACTATGGTTTTCGATATAATCAATACTTTTTCCTTTTTCAAGTAGTTTCATGACTTGAGTTCGTTTAAGTGGCTGGCCATTACGTGAACTGTAAGGCTTACGTTTTTGTCCTTTCATTGCCTCACCACGCATTTTGTAATTATTAGCTAAAGCTTTTTTGGTAAAAAGCTTTATACCATTATTACGGCAATAGCGTGCTAAGTTGCGAGGGTCCATGCCCATATCTACCGCAACATCCTTAAGCATTTCACCACTGTTTACGCGTTTTTTTACCACTTTAACACGTTCGGGTGTATAAGTTTTTGCGATTTTTCCTCTTGGGCCTGGCACACTGACACCCAGTTTATCGCACAGGCGATACCATCGGTTAGAGCTTATTCCCTCATCAGCTAACGCCTCATATAGGTAGTTACCTTTTTTGAGCTTTGCTTTGACGCGCCTAATAATCGCTTTTTCTTCAGTTAATGTCATATTGTCCTCACATGAATTGACTTTGCGCGGTATTCGGCATGAATCTATAAAAATATCTCTATCAGAGCAATAAGAATATCTAGCGCGTTATCTAAAATGATAGCTAATCTACCTGAAAGATCACAAAAAAAATGCTGATATAGAGAACTTTTCTATCAGAGGTGTTTTTAGACGATATTGTAAGAGTGGCTATGCCTGACTTCTATGAAATGTGTTTCTTAAAGTTACTGAATGTCTCATGATGGAAACACTTAGTGCTTGCATACCTGTAACACAATCTATCCATAAAATAGTTTGTGTGTCATTTTTTTAAGATTTTTAAGGTGGTGAGATAATGATTGCTGTGTCATGTTGACTATTTGCGTGTTAAGTCGAGCAGCAATTTAGTTTGGCGGTAGATGAATTTTTGACTAAATGTGTGAATAGCTTTTGGTAAATGTGTGTCGGTTCAAATTATTGACGCAGTATTTTTTTTGATCTATATATATGTTCTTGTTAAATGAGCCTGTTTTTCAATATCTAATTTAGATGAAGTTGGGATTTTATATTAGAGATAGGATAAAAAAATAAAAAATTAATATAGAAAATAGCCAGTTTAATATATGAACCGCCGTACCGATAACGACCTTCGTCAATCTATATCTGTGATTGAACGCATGCTGCTAACCGAGCCGTCAGCTGAAATGGTGACGATGAGATGTCTGCAGCAGCTGATAAATTTGCTCAAGGCAAGTTATGGCTATGTTTATGAATGTGGCGATCTCGATGAGGATGGTCATATCCCTTGGGATTTAATCGGTACTTGTGAAGCTAAGGCTGGGCAGCTAGTGCAGCTGGCCAATACCTCTACTAGCAGATATATAACCGTTGAGTTACAACCTAAACTCAGTGCGGGCAGGTGTTTTGGGGGGGAGCCTAACCCCACATCGTTATCATCCTTGCCCCATGCGCACCCTGAAATCATCAATTATTATTGTGTCCCTTTAGTTGATGCACATCGAATCTATGCTGTCGTGTATCTCTGCAACGCTGAGGATGGCTTTGATCAAAATACAGAGAATAGACTGAGGCCATTTATTGCAGCGTCGAGCTGCTTATTGCGTACAGCCAATAAGGTAAGAGATTTTCAACAAACACGGCAAGATTCGGATCATATAGCAGAGCACCCTGAGCTGTTGCTGGGCGTTATCAATGGCATGTTTAATGGCGTTGTAATGGTTAATGCTAACGATGATATCGTTATGTGTAATCGTGTTGCATCGTCTATGTTTTGCTTGCCCCCTAAAGAGATCATTGGTTCACCACTGACGCGTTTTTTGCCTGGCGGTAGCGTGCAATTGAGCTTTCGTAAAGAGAATAGCTTTTTTTCTGCACAGTCGGCAGATGGTGATGATGCTGTATCGCGTGGCGTTCGCGCTGTGAAAGGTAACGGTAAAAAAATGCTTGTGGACCTCCGCGCATTTGAAATTCAGCAGGGTGATCAAGTATTACGTGGCTTGGTGATGGATGATATTTCGGAGCGTATACGTTCATCCTCCGATTACCATGAGACTTTGCAGCGCTTTGAGGTGCTGACAAATCTTGCGCCAGTGGGTATTTTGCAGTTAGATCGCAATTGGTGTTGTACTTACACTAATGATACATGGTGTGAATACTGTCAAGTCACCCCAGACGAGGCGATGGGCACTGGCTGGCTCAAGGGCCTGCATTCTTTGGATGCTGAATCAACATTAAGCAAGTTGCGCCACGATACCGGCTTGACTGGCCGTTTTGAAGGGGAGCTACGTTTACAATCTCCTTTGGGACGAATTACTTGGGTTAAGGCAAATGCCTGTAGTTTGTATGCCGAAAGTGGCGAAACAACAGGGTTAATTATTATCTTCAATGATATTACTGAGCGCTTGAGTAATGAGCGGCGCTTACAAGACATTGCTGAAAAAGATCAGTTAACGGGTTTGGTCAACCGAGCTTTTTTTAATGACCGAGTCGAAACTGCTTTGCAGGGTATTGATCGTTTTGGTTCAGTAGCGCTTATGTTCATTGATTTGGATGAGTTTAAGCCAATCAATGATACTTTTGGTCACCAAGTGGGTGACCAGCTACTGTGTGAAGTGGCAATCAGAATGAAGGAGACGTTACGCCAAGCGGATACGATTGCGCGGATAGGGGGTGATGAATTCACGGTGCTGCTCACAAATGTTGTCAATACTCGCGCTATTACAGTCATCGCCGATAAATTACTGGCTGCCTTAGCAGACCCTTTTTTACTGAATACTCGACCCATCTATATATCATTGAGTATTGGGATTGCTGTGGCGAATACCAGTGATGGCGATGCAAAAAAGCTGTTTAAGCAAGCTGATGCGGCGCTTTATAAGGCTAAAACGGCTGGGCGAAACCAATATAAATTCTATACAGATGCACTGGATAAAGATGCTAACTTACATATTCATCTGCGCCAGAGCTTAAAGGAGCCTGGGAGAAGTGATTTTCGAATTGTGTACCAGCCTCAGGTCGATGCACGCTCTGGTGTTATCAAAGGACTTGAGCTTTTAACACGATGGCAGCATTCCGATGCTGAGTCTACTGGCCCTGATGTTTTTATCAAAATGATAGAAGAGTCTGGCTTGATTAATGAATTCTCGGAATGGTTACTAGAAGAAGTTTTTTCAACCATATGCTGTTGGGAGGCGATGCCTGGGTCGCTAGGGGATTTAACCATATCGATCAATTTATCTGCCAAGCAATTTCGCAATAAAGATTTAGCACTCCATATTTTTAAGAAATGCCAGCTTTACCGAATCAACCCTCGCCGTATCGTATTTGAAATCACGGAAACCGCCCTGATTGATGATCCCAAAATAGCATCGGGTACGCTTCAAAAGCTAAGAGATATGGGATTTGGTGTCTCCTTAGATGACTTTGGGACAGGGTATTCTTCTTTAGTGTATTTAAGAAAGATGCCTTTGCAGAGCATTAAAATTGACAGGTCTTTTATCAAGGATATTACCCAGAGTGAAGGCGATGCGAGAATCGTCTCGGCTATATTAGTATTAGCTTCCACGTTAGAGTTGGATGTTATTGCCGAGGGTGTTGATAATAACGAAACGAAAGAATGGCTGCTTCAGCATGGCTGTCCTATCCAGCAGGGCTTTTATTTTCATAAACCATTAGAGAAAGAGGCGGTAGAGAAACTGCTGAAGCTAGAGGCTAAACCGAATAATAAGCCTAATAATATTGTGCCGATCACAATCAATATCAATTAATTATGTAGTAGTGTGTTTCGATATAAGTAATAAGCCTATATCATAGGTTATTCATTGTTCCGTCTTTAGTATTATTTGTATACTGCAGGGCATTGCATTTTAGTGATACATTGCTGGTCTTGGCGTCGTGTAGATACGCCTTGATGTATGTTGTTACTGCATTTGGGTCGATTACTGCCCTTATTACGAAAGTTATATTTAACGTGTAGTCTAAAAGACGGTTTAAAATATGACTTGAGAGGTTTACATTGTCTTCTGATTTTCCTGAATCGCCTAATCTACCATCCCACTATATTGGTATTGGTGCTTCTGCTGGTGGCCTAGAGGCACTACAGGAGTTCTTTGCGTATCTTTCTTGTGAAACAGGCGCTGCCTTTATTATTGTGCAGCACCTTTCGCCTGACTTCAAAAGTATGATGCCAGAGCTTTTGAGCAAACATACCAAAATGCCAATTTATCAGGTGTCAGATGGGATGAGCCTAGAGAGGAATAGCATTTACCTCATGCCGGCTCGCAAGAATATGCTGATCGGTGAAGGCAAGCTGTTGCTCTCTGATGAAATGCCACATGCCCAAATGCGCGCACCTATCGATATTTTTTTACGTTCGCTCGCTGAAGATCAGCAACATAAAGCAATTGGTATTGTACTCTCTGGTACAGGCAGTGACGGGACTCGCGGCATCAAATCGATGAAAGAGGCTGGCGGCTTAGTGATTGTGCAAGAGCCGAGTTCTGCTAAATTTGATGGCATGCCCATGAGCGCGTATAACACGGGCTTGGCGGACATGCTGCTTTCACCCAAGGATATGGGGGCGAGCTTATCAAAGTTTATTGAGCATTCATCAATTTCTGCCGGTGATTCACCTCTGAAATACTCTATTGGTGAAAACGATGATACGTTGATAGAGGTTTTTCAGCTCCTTAAGCGCCAGTCTTCCATTAATTTTTCGCAGTATAAAGCGTCAACCGTTGCGCGGCGCATTGAGCGGCGAATGGGCATTAATCAGCTCACGACGCTTGAGTCCTATTTGCGATTATTGATCGAATCGCCACGCGAAGTGCAAATTTTGAGTAAAGAATTACTCATTGGCGTCACGCGCTTTTTCCGAGATGATGAATCTTTTTCAAAACTCATTAATGATGTGACACCCAAGATCGTTAGCAAAGCACATTCAACAGGAAATGTCATTCGGCTATGGGTTGCCGGTTGTTCTACCGGCGAAGAAGCGTATTCACTGGCAATGTTGTTTGATGAAGAAATCAAAGCTAAAAAATTAGATTGCACGTTAAAAATCTTTGCAACAGATGTTGATGAAGATGCAATATCCGTTGCAGGGAATGGTATTTACCCGCTTGATATACGCCAAGAAATTTCTTCTGATCGCTTGCAAGAATACTTTGTTGAAAAAGATGATCATTATCGGGTATCGCAAAAACTCAGGCAAATGGTGATCTTTGCTTCTCATAACATGATCGATGATCCACCGTTTTCGAATATTGAT
>CALIUX010000065.1 GCA_938048505.1 uncultured Pseudomonadales bacterium | reverse complement strand
ACCTCTTCCTTAAAGACAACACGCTTATGCAGTAGGACTTTTTCACCATTCTGCTCAGTTAAAACCCATTTGGCTTTTAAGGTTACCGCGCCATTGATTTGACCAGAAAGCTGCTCAAACACCACCCTCACCTGCCTGTTGGGGCGATTACGGTTATCCCAAGGGAATGGCCATACACCATCTACACCCGTTAACTCACTAATATTGCTAGCCAGCGTGCGTGTCACGCCATCTTTAAGGTTGCCAGCCCAAATATTGTAGAGTGACAAGCTCACTTTCTGGCCGTCTTTCTGCGCAATAATACCGGGTTGGTCGAGCGCTTCAGGCAAAAAGATGGGGCCAATGCCATAGTTATCGGATGGGTTGGCAGGGTAACGTGGCGGTTGGTTCAAATCTACGCCCTCCATACCACTTAAAGTATAAAAATGCGTGACAGGAGACATTGAGCATGACGCTGCAGACAAAAGAAACAATACGACTAACAAACGCATAACAACCGGCATTACTCTTCACCTTTTCCTAAACCAAATACTAACGAGCTTGGATACCGATAAAGCTCTTCAACAAAACGATCAAATGAATCTGACGCCTCTGAAACCGCCTGTAATGTTTCAAGAAATTCGGCATGCAATTGTGAATCTGGCGCGATTGAATGGTCCACACTCTTTAAAGTCTGTGTTAACTGCCTGAGCGTGACGTGCGTTTCACTCAAGACACCGTCAAACTGGCGACTAGCCTGCTCCATATTTTTAAGTGTTCCATCCAGTGCATCAGCTGTTTTATTTTCTTTGAATGTTTTTAAGATGTGCGTCAATGATTCAAGGCTTTTCTCGACTTGTCCGCCAATATTAGCGATCGGCAAGTTACTAATAGACTGTGCGACATCACCTAGCTGACGCTCAAGCAAATCCAATGGCTCATCAATGGTAGGCAATTCATTTGATGGCAGCGCATTTTGAGCAACCGTATTATCTTTTTGATCACTAAAAGCCAACTCAATATATTTTGATCCGAGTAATAAATTCCCCGATTTAATTTGCGCTCTTAAGCCTTTTTTAGCCCAACTATTTAATAGCGCATCTAACTCACTGCGCGTAGGTTCAAGGGTGGCATCAAAACGCTGCGGCTCCAGTAGCACAGTGATTTCGATGTTCTTTTGTGAGGACTCAAGATCCAACAAACGTACATTTGCTACTCGCCCAACCTTTAAGCCTTTGAACTCAACTGGCGCGCCTTCATTAAGGCCTTTAATGGAATGACTAAAGCGCATCAGGTAAGGATAACTTAGCGTATAACGACCATTGTCGGCATCTTTTTTACCGGCATACAGAGGGAACACATAATCGGCACTCGCCAATGGCTGGCCCGATGTTTTAGCCGGACTTTCAAATGCTATACCACCCAACAACAAAGAAGATATCGACTCCATCTTTGCCGTCACGCCCTCTACGCCTAAAGACACATCAAAACCACTCACATTCCAGAAGCGGCTCTGGGTAGAAACCAAACCATCATAAGGCGCCTCAACAAAAATGCGCGTATCGATATAGTCGCCTTCTTCACTGAGCTGATAATTAACGACCTCACCAACCCTAAGCTGGCGATAGTAAATAGGTGAGCCAATATCAATTGAACCGAGCATGTCGGAGCGCAACACATATTGCGTTCCTTTTTCATCAGATTGCACAGCCGGCGGCTCACTCAATCCAACGTACGTATATTGAGAGCTGCCTTTCTCACCTGGGTCCATAACAATATAAACACCTGAAACCAAGGTACCCAAATTAGAAATACCAGAAGTCGAAATGCGAGGGGTAACCAACCAAAAGCGCGTACTATCACTGAGATGATGCGCCATACTGCGATCAATTGTCACAGTGGCATAAACCTGAGAAAGATCCTTGCTTAGGGTTAGCTTGGTGACTTTGCCAACAGGAACGTCTTTTAGCCGTATCTCAGTTTTACCTACCTCGATACCACCAGCCGTATCAAAAATAATTTTGATTTCTTCGCCTTTTTGCTGCCAAGCTCGCACACCCAAAGCGACGGCAATGGCCAGCGCAATGATCGGAACAAGCCATACGGGCGAAATACGCTTTCGCTTTGATTTAGCATACGGGACAGGTTGCGATTCTTCAGATGAAGATGGCTCCGCCATATAGTTTCCTCTATGTGTATCCAGTCAAATTTACACGCTTGTTGGGGCTACGCCATTTGCCCATGGGCTTAGTCGCCACCATCATTCAAGCACTTGCATTCAATTTGTATCAAACGGATTGATTATAAAGCGTTCTTATTTACCGCACGGTATCAGACTTAGGCACATCAGTGTCATCGGGCAGATCCACTGTAAACCGTGTTTCAGGGCTACTTTTAGCATCCCATATGAGGCGAGGGTCAAATGAGTGCGCTGCAAGCATCGTTAATACTACAACGGCCGCAAAAGGAAGAAGCGCTGCACCGGGTTGAATCGACCCTAAAAAGCCAAACTGCACCAGCCCGCATAATAATGTCACCACAAATACATCAACCATAGACCAGCGCCCTACC
>CALIUX010000064.1 GCA_938048505.1 uncultured Pseudomonadales bacterium | reverse complement strand
CAGAGGTGTGAAAAATGGCAATAATAGTTTGTAATCGCTTTGCTAAAATTTACCTGTTTCTGCGGGCTAATAATTTAATTTCATATTGCTTAGTTGATGGAATTAATCTTGGCGATATCAGATTACACTTAATAATAAAGAGGGATTTTTTGTGGGTGTCATTATATTGATATTTGAAGTTGCATATTCTTTGATTGATTTTTAAGGTTGTTTTCCACGCATAACTGCATAGCAAATTTTTTTTCTAGGGAATATGGGATCTTGATTGAGATGTGCTGAACAGGAATATTCGCTGATAACTTCCTTTTTATTTGAATGCGAATTATTCACAGTGACTAAACGGGGCTTTTTTAAGGTGCTACGTTTTATTGTCCGGTATCCATTGTGCGTTTAGCGATATTATTCTTTTGGCATAAGATCATATGCCTGAAGTGAATTACGATAGTTGATGTCAAGACTACTGTACAAAAGCTACTTAAATAGAATTAAGTAGCTTTTGTATCTTCAGTCACCAACCTTAAATTACCAACTTAGACTAACAAGCCCGGCAATGGCCCTTCTGAAATAGCTGACCCGTTATTGCCTCTTGCTTTACCAAACGTTTCAACATCAGTGAAGCCCATGGCTTGGGCAATGGTAACGTACACGTCATTGTGTGCGCGCTTATTGTTACTGTAGTTAAAGAAACGCCCCTTAGCTATGCGACCGCCCAAACCGCCGGCTAGAACATAAGGAATATTCACACGGCTGTGTTGGGCAAAGTCGGAGTGTTCGCTGGTCCAGACTAGCAATGTGTTGTCAAAGACGGTGCCATCCCCTTCGGGAATTGATTTAAGCTTTTCAACAAAATAATTCAACCGCTCCCCATACCAAGCGCCAATTAAAGCGCGTTTATTGGCGTTAGCCGTAAAGTTGTCGTGCGTTAAGCCGTGGTGTTGTTCATTGACCCCAATGGACGGGAAGGTCTCATTGGATGCGCCATTACCCCATTGAAGTGTTGCAACGCGAGTCTGATTGCAGGCAAAAGCATGGGCAATTGTATCCATCATGTTTTCACCCCGGCCTCGGTAGAGGTCTTCGGGTGTACCGCCTTCTGCTTGAATAGCCGGTATGGCACATTCTGCACCACCCGTACCTGAGGTATTCACATTGGTGAAATTTAAGCGCCTCTCTACTTCGCGAATACTCTCAAGATGCGCCTCAATTTTGCGCTTATCGGCACTGCTTACGCGGTCTAAGACAGAGTCGAGCTCAGCGCGTACAGAGTCAATAACACTTTGATCTTGTTCTAGCTTACGGACAAGATCAGGGTCGGCTACGGAGGCCTCTGCATTACTGGGGGTAACACCATCGAAGATACGTGCGTGTAAATTGCGCGTGTTAACTTCTGGAAAAATGGCCTCTTGCGGTGCTCGAAAAACTTGTTTCCAGGCAAACTGTTGTGTATTAACACCGGCCACAATAGACGCAAAGCGTGTACCGGTATCGTTGTTTGCCATGAGGCGCTGTGCAAGGAATTGATCGATTGATATACCGCTTGAAAGCCAAGAGCCCGATACGGCAGGGTTACTGCCGTCATTAGGGTTAACGGATGCAGCGGCAGTTAACAATTGGTTAACGACGGGTGGGTGATCATTGGGTGTGGCAACATCAAAGTAAGTCTTCATGTCTACGCCATGAAGATACGTAATATCGCTTTTGTGTGATTCAAGTGGGGCGAGCACACGTTGGAATTGAAAATCGGTTTCTGATCCCGTAGGGATAACTTCTGTTGATATGCCATTAGGTGATGTAATAAAACAGACACGCAATGGCGCAGAGGCTTGAGCATCGGCTTCTAGCACCGGAATAAAAGGTGCTACAGCCCCAACTCCTAGCGCTTGAATCACGGCGCGTCGGCCCCACTTATTGGCTTCATTAGACTT
This sequence comes from uncultured Pseudomonadales bacterium, assembly GCA_938048505.1. Taxonomy (GTDB): domain Bacteria; phylum Pseudomonadota; class Gammaproteobacteria; order Pseudomonadales; family Cellvibrionaceae; genus Marinagarivorans. The sequence continues at coordinate 2,977 of CALIUX010000064.1, read as the reverse complement.
TTTATAGTTCATTGTGAATCCCCTTTCGCTTCCGGGCGACGATAACGGAAAGCGTCTGTTTGAGTGATAGCAACTAAAATGTCTTGTATGTTGTAGTTTGTTGTTTTGGCTTGCTCATTTATGGTGGCAAGGGAGCATGAATCTTCTATACCTGGCTGCCTGCCTGTTGCAAACCGCACCCACTGAAAGGCATAGCAGGCTTCTGCATCGACGCTACCGGCCAGCTTAGTTTGCAGCTCAGAAGCCCCTTCAAATACACCGTTAATATCGGTTGTTTCGAATAGTTCACCCATATCACGCACCTCAAACTGACGTTCAACACCATCTGTCTCTTCTTCAATGATTGAGCGCCAGCGGCCATTACCGGCATAGTGATCAAAGCCGAAACCAATGGGGTCCATCAGGCGATGACAGCCACCACATGCGGGGTTTTCAGTGTGAACAAGAAAGCGTTCTCTAGGGTGATCGCTAGGGTTTCCTTCTGGTACCGTGGTGTCCACACCGGCTGGTGGGGGTGGAATAATGCTACACAGCACTTCTTCTCGAACAAACTTCCCTCGTCTAGAAGGCCCATGGTTGCTGTTCAAAAAGCCTGCACGCGTCAAAATACCCTTGCGTTGCTCTGGGTTGAGGTCGTAGCGCGTAAAGCCATCTTGCTCTTGCCCAGTTCCTGAGCCACTAACATCGTAGAGTTCTTTAGAGGTTTCATTCAAGAAGCCATATTCCACGTTAAAGAGGTCTGACATTGCGCCGTTGTCATCGTAAACCAGTGAAATAACGGTGCGTACGGTGTCTTCATTAATTGCTTCGATGAAGCGTGCTTTATCACCGTCGCCATCAGGTGTTTCGAGGCGCAGCCATTGTCGGTGAAATAATCCTATGGTGGCTTGAGCGCGTTCATCTTCAATCAAGCGTCGTGCTTGTGCGGCAATCTGCTCTAAGGTTTCCAGCTCGCCAGCATCGGCTGCAGCTGTGAGGGTGTCATCGGGCGCACTTCGCCAGAGGAAAAAGGACAAGCGAGCGGCTAATTCATGCTGGGTTAATGGCACAACACCGTTGGCTATTTGTTCATTTTCGCCAAATTCAAAGTGGTAAAGGAAGTTAGGAGATGACAGTACCGCTTCCAGTAGGACGCGAATCCCCTCATTGAAGGTTGAACCTTCTTTTGCATTAGCATAAGTCTCGAATAGCCGGTCGCTCTCTTCATTACTCAGGGGGCGTCGATAAGCTGTTGCCACCACGCTGTTAATCATTGTGCGAGCACAGGCGTCATTTTGCTCACTACAAGGCATCCAGCTGTCTAAGTTTTCAGAGGCGCGTTCGGCAATGTCTTTGCCCACTTCCATGTGTTGTTGCACACGTTCTTCGCTAATTGGCAGTTCGACATTAATATCAAAGTTGCCGAGTTTGCCATCTTCACCAAAGTTATCACCAAAGCCTCGGTTGTCGTTAAATAATTGCGCAATTAAACGGTTATATTCTTCTTTTGTTAACCGTCTTAAGCCTCCAAATGCAGTATCAATACCCGCTTCACAAGATGTAGCATCGCCCGCTGTTTGCACGACTTCTGGCTTGGGTTCCAATGGATTGTCGTTATAACCACCAAAGTTATCGATAATGTAATTGGCAAATAAAGTACCGCATTCACCAGTACAAGCAAGAGTGCCTTGATAAGGCATAGTGGCATTGATAAATGCAGCAAGTGCTTCGGCACCAGAGCCGCATGCAGCGCATTCCGGTTCGGTGAGTGCTCCACCTAGTGTGACGTCATTACCTTGGTCATCACCATGGCAGCCACCACATTGTATGGCGTACTCAGCGGCGACATTATTTGCTGCAATCACTACTATTGCAGCAATTTTAGCCGCTTCAGTGCTGGGCTTAAATGTGATGTTGAGTGTCTCATCAGTCACTTCGATATTTTCAAAGGTACTGTCATACGCGACATCACGGCCACTGGTTTCATTAAATAAATCAAGATTATCAATCAGTGTTTGGCCTTCAATATCGACATCAAAGACTCGAGCCCCTGCTTGCTCAAAGAAAATCTCAGCACTTTTTAAGATAACGGTATAGCTACCATTCTCTATAGGGAGGTTGTAGCTAAAGTCGCTTTGAGAAAAGCGCTCTGTTTGATAAAGGGCATCATCATCCGTGGCAGATATATCACGGTCAGCTGAGAATAAACTGCCCGAATCAGAAAGCTGATCGGCACTGTATTCAGTCCCGTCTTGTCCTGTAAAAGCAGGCCCGCCGGCATTGATGGCATACATAACCTGAGGTTTAAATACAATTGGCTCGACAGCTATTTGCCGTACAGAAGAAGATGATTCCTGTACCGAAGAGGACGAAACGGCTGCAGATGAAGAAGGTTCTTGTGCGGATGAAGACGAAACAGGAGCCGATGAAGAAAGAGCTTGTATTGATGAAGATGGAGCGATTGTCGATGAAGAAGATTCTTGTATTGATGAAGATGAAACGACAGCCGATAAAGAAGATTCTTGTATCGATGAAGATGAAGCGGTTGTCGGTAAAGAGGATTCTTGTATCGATGAAGATGAAACGGTTGTCGGTAAAGAAGACCCTTGTACTGATGAAGATTCTATAGGTGTTGTTGCTGATGTATTTGTAGAAGATGATGAGTCGGAAGCCCCCCCGCAGCCCCAAAGATTCAAGATACTTGCTGCCAAAAGTAATGGCTTGGTTGGTTTTAACAGCGAATATTTATATATTAATAAGCTGCCATGTTTATATTTATTTTCAATGTTAGAGCAATAAATTTTCATCATAATTTAACCTTTGGATGAAATGGATGCTATTGATTAGTTGTACGCCATTGATGTCGCTATTTTAGGAGTCATGCTTTTAGCATGGCATTAAAATTTTTGACTGTCCGGTTAAAAAGCATACGCTTAATTTTAGCTATTGCGTTATTTATCATCGAAGAGTTGTGAGTCCATTCATGAAATTATTGTCA
>CALIUX010000063.1 GCA_938048505.1 uncultured Pseudomonadales bacterium | reverse complement strand
GGTGCGCCAGCATTTAAAAAGAGCCGTGTGCCTTGTGTTTCAGGTCTGCCCCAGGATTGTACTAGTGGTGCGTCGCCAAAGGGTGAATCAGCCCCTACGCCTGTTACGCCGGCATCAATTAGTGCCTGTGCATCAGGCCGTTGTATGCCACGCGATAAGCCATCATTATCACTGTATTCTGCGCTGATATTGATAAATCCATCATCGAAGATTGCTGCACCAATATTACCTGCGAGTTTTACGCTTTGTTCGCCTTCATAATATTCGCCGTAGGTGACTTCAAATGCACCGCCTTCACTTTCATCTTTTAGCTCAAAGTTGATGACACCGGCAATGGCATCAGAGCCATACTGGGCGGCTGCACCATCACGTAAGACTTGTACATTTTTTAGTGCAATGCCTGGAATCATGGCAATATCAGAGCCATGCGCGCCATTCCCAGCAGCGGGTGCAAAAAATTGCACTAATGAGGAGCGATGTCTGCGTTTACCATTAACCAATACGAGTGTTTGATCGGGCGCCATACCGCGTAATGAGGTGGGTCGAATAAAAGCACTGCCATCACCTGTAGCGGGCGTAGCAGTAAAAGAGGGTGCAACTGCTTTGAGGTTGTCTGTTATATCTGCGCTATTGCCTAAACTGTTGAAGTCTGAACCTTTTATGATATCTACTGGCACTGGCGAGTCGGATACGGAACGAGGTTTGGCGAGATTACGAGAGCCTAATACCAAGACTTCTTCAACAATACCTTGATCTGCGCCATCTTGAGCATGCGTTATGCCAGCAGGAAGCATGAGTGACGCTATACCGGTAGCAAGCAGTGTGCGATTAAATATCATAGCTAATTCTCTTTTATTAAATACTTACCTGTCATAAAGCACTTACAGTGCCAAAGATATTTCACTTTAACGCATCGCCATTAAATAAACTGAAAAACGATTGTTTGTGCGCCAAATTGTGACAATTCGATAAGGGAATTAGATTGATGAAGTTTTTTAAGTGCAAATTAATGCGTTAAAGACACTCTATGAAAAACACCACTGATAAAAAATTATTATTAGGGGAAGCTTTGTTATTGTTTATGACAGCACTCGATTATGAGTGCCGTGAATAGTGTTACCGCTCAAGACTGAATGGTATGATCAGTGAGCGTCTCAAGTGCATCAATAAGACGAATGGCTTCGGCTTGGTTTGAGCCGCATACGGCTTCTTCTGGCTGGAATTGTTGGCAGGTGTTGGGGTAGTGCTCTGAGCCCCAAATCGTACACGAAAAACTATCAAGGTTGAGGTGAGTACAGGCTTCACCGGCGGCTTTGCCGTTTGGCATACCAAAATAAGGTTGGTTTATAGACGGTGCAATACAGCAAGCGCCACAGTGTTCTCTACACTTCATAAAGCAAAACTCTCTTCAAAAAAGAGCAATCTGTTAGACGCTCGCCAGCCTTTTTATTAGAATGGCCTATTTGATCAAAGTAAATGGATATCGGCAATGGCCAATTCAGACGTTACCTCTCTTATTCTCAAGCTCAGTTGTGCAGACCAGCCAGGCATTGTTGCAGCAGTATCCAACTTATTTTCACTTCAAGGGTTTAATATCCGAGAATCATCGCAATTTGAAGATGTGCATACATCACGCTTTTTTATGCGGTCGGTATTGGAGTCGGTTCAAGGACCAAAGTCTATTGAGGCTATTCGCAGTGCTTTTGAGGCTATTGCTGAGCGTTATGGCATGGAGTGGTCCATCCATGATGCCAAAGCCAAGCCCAGAGTCTTAATTGCAGTGAGTCAGTGGGGGCATTGCCTGAATAACTTACTCAATAGTCACCGCCAAGGCTCTTTACCTGTTGAAATTGCGGGTGTGGTGGCAAATCATAAAACTATGCAGCCTTTATGTGAATGGTATGGTGTGCCGTTTCATTATTTGCCCGTCACAAAAGAGACAAAAGCTGAGCAAGAGGCGCAGATTTTATCGGTTTTTGATGAGACCCAAAGTGAGCTATTAATACTTGCGCGTTACATGCAAATTTTGTCAGATGACTTGTGCCAAAAGTTGCAGGGGCGTGCGATTAATATCCATCACTCTTTCTTGCCCGGTTTTAAGGGCGCTAAGCCTTATCATCAAGCCTATGAGCGTGGCGTTAAGTTGATTGGTGCCACGGCGCATTACGTGACGGCAGATTTAGATGAGGGGCCTATTATTGAGCAAGCTGTTGAGCGTGTTTCTCATACTCAAACACCGGAAAAGCTGGTGGAATTGGGGCGCGATATAGAGGCCGTTGTGTTGAGCAGAGCCGTGCGTTGGCATGCGGAGCATCGTGTGTTGATCAATGGTAATAAAACAGTGGTTTTTGATTAGCGCAGCACCCTATGACAGTGATTTTTTTTGACCTAGATGACACCTTGTTTGATTATCAATCTGCTAAAAACGAAGCGGTAGGTCAATTCAGTGCTTTTTCATCTCGTGATTTCTCCAGTGTAGAGCATGCTATTAAGCTATGGGATGACGTCACAGCGGAGTATATGCACGATTATCATTGCGGTCGGTTGACTTACTCAGAGCAGCAGCAAAAGCGCGTTGTCGCGTTTTTGGGGCGTGATATACCAGTTGATCAAGCGCAATCATGGTATGACCGTTATCAATCATGTTACGAGCAGCATTGGACGGCTTATAGTGATGTATTACCCGTCTTGAATGAACTTAAGGAAGTTTGTGAGCTTGGTATTATTACCGACGGCCCAC
>CALIUX010000062.1 GCA_938048505.1 uncultured Pseudomonadales bacterium | reverse complement strand
CATAAAAACCTGAACCGATATGTGGGCCAAATGAAAGTAATTCAGAAGCTGATGGAGCACGTTCAGCATGAGATAAGCTAATACCGACGTTATAGCCTGGGGAAAAGTCCCATACTGCTCCAAAAGAGACACTGAAAGGTGTAAATTCTTGATCAAGCTCAAAAACACGTATGCTCTCATTACTATGCTCATCATCATGAGTATCTATTTCACTTTCCTCAGCTCTCTGATGAAGCTCGACGTGTGGCAACAATACGTTATCAGCCGTAATTGCCACACGTTCGGTCCTTGCTCCTAATTGCAATAACAACTCACCAAAATGACGCTATTCCATAACAGCAAAAGCGAAAGTTTCCGCCTCTGATGGAGGTGTAAATGCCTCCTCACCATCAGTGCCAACTTCACTATGCTTATAATGAAAATTAAAACCGCCCTTCCAATGTTGCAATTCCTGATGGAATAAATCTAGGCGCAGCTCAGATGTTTGGTTTGAGAACATTGTGGCCGCATTGCCATTTTCTATTTCAGAGTGTGTGTAATCTGTATAGGCGGCGCGGGCATTGATTGCTCTTAGCCAAGAGGAATCGATTGTAAATTCACTCTGTAATTGATAACGTTTTTGCTCAAGATCAGCAAATACTTGCTCTTCTTCATCACTTTCTTTCTCGCCACCCTCTTCCTCACCATGACTATGACCAGGGATGCCGTATTCTCGGTTAAATTGTTCAGCAGCAATGCCTATATAGCCATTATCGAGTAGGTAGCTGGCGCCTAACGTAAAGCCATTAGATTCCTCTGCACTATTGGCGACAGTTTTTTCTTCTGAGTGCTCACCTTTGTCATGACCATCTTCGCTGTGCTCTTCCTCATGCTCATCTTCAGGTGCAACGGGCACATCATAATCATCAGCATCTCGCCAAAAACCATCGACATAAAAGGCCGCGTTTTCTGTGCCGGTGGTTGCATTAAATGAGGCCAGATTTTGATTGTTGACGGTATCGCGGCTGACTAAAAACTCACCGCGAGTTTCAGGGTCTGTTGGCACGCGCTGATCAACCACATTAACAACCCCTCCGATTGCACCGCTCCCGTAAAACAATGTGGCAGGGCCGCGTAAGACTTCAATTTGTTGCGCTGTAGAAACCTCTGATGCCACAGCATGGTCAGGGCCAACACGAGATACATCACTCACATCTAAACTGTTTTGAGTAATCAATACTCTCGGGCCGCTCAAGCCGCGAATAACGGGTGTGCTGGCTACATTGCCATGAAAGTTAGTGGTAACACCTGGAAGCCTTTCTAAACTATCTCCCAGAGTCGCTGCTTGTTGGCGACGCAAATCTTCGCCATGAAGAACCGTAACAGGCAAAGCAGATTCAATGACCGAGGCATGTATAGGAAGGCCAATAACATCTACCTGTTCAATCACGGTGGGCAAAAGCTTAATCACTAAGCCTTGTTGATTGTACTCATGTAAATGTAATGTTTTATGGCTGTAACCTGGCGCAGTGATATGCAGCTCATCAATTTCGCCGGGGATATCAAAGCGGCCTTTTTCATCTGTAATGACGCCTTTTGGGAGCCCAGCAGCTTTTACGCTAGCGCCAGCAACAGGCTCTTCCAAACCATTAACAATTGTTCCTTCGAGGGCGTAGGCATTAACGGAAGCCAGTGCTATTGCAGCAGCGAGTGCTTTGTACTTCATTGATAACTCCAAAGATCAAACGTTTTTAAACATTACAAAATAGGTGGTAAATGCGTGATGATTGAGCTGCATTTTATTGATATGATATATCGTATCATTTTATATTGCGCTAGATCAATGTATGTCCTACTTGTTTGTAGGTTTCATTGGTTTACAGTATGTTAAAGAGAAGAGAAATATTTCACGAAGTAATATGGGCCGCTTTACTAAGCTCCCCTATTCCAACTCTGGCATCAAATACCGAATCCCCCTTAAAAACTCACTTGACACCCCTGGCGTCAAATAGATAATTTGAAACATAAGAATGTGAAAAAAGTTTAGGGGTTAGCATGGATTACAAATTTAACGAGCCACATGCATTGCCGCCTGCAGCAACACCGCTTGAGCGCGCTCTTTATGAATATGAGGTTGAGTGTAACGCTTACTACAAGGCAAAAGAAAAACAACCACCCGAAAACGAAACAGATGCTGAAAAACAAGCCAGAATAAAAGCCTATGAGGCTGATTGGCAGCATTTACAAAACGAGAGAAGGAAAATTAAAACGCTCGCACAAAAGGAGGACCTTCTTGAGAAGTACCGCAAGGAACATGGTATCACAACCTCTTCCGAGCAAATTGAAAAGTTCCGAAAAGAAAAGCACCACCCAACAACCAGATTAGCCTGTCATTTAACGACTATCGGCGAACCTAAACCCAGCCTAAATCATACTGCGCACCATATCATCCCAGGTAAAGGGCGATGGAGACAAAGTACAATATCCAACTTGCGAATCAGTCTAGCTGCTTCCAATGTGAGGATTAACGATCCTCGGAATGGTGTTTGGCTGCCTAGTCAGAAAAAGGATGATGGCCACTGGGCAACACCTAAAAGACCAAACCATAAAGCTATCCATGGTGACAACTATGAAAAGTGGATTGGAGTTCAATTGCAAAATGTTGAAATTGGAAATGCTTTCAGATCTAAATTGTCTGACATAAAAACGGGTATACGAAATGGCACACACCCAGTGAAAGTAATACAATCAAAAGATGAAATGTGGAATGGTATGGAATGATTTACAAATTATTCAATAATGAAAAACAATTTGTTCAGATAGTCATTGATAAGATGAAGCTTTTCAGCGCATTGCAAGCGGACGAAAAATATCTTATAGATTGCCTCCAGCTTGGCTTAAGCGATAGACTATTGGCACCTATTTGGAATGACAAGGTAGAGGGCGAATTTGAAAAACTACCTCTCTACCCTAAAGCGGATCAAGTTCCTGATATTTTCGTCTGGAGCGGTAGTTCGTTCATCATGACAGACTATGCCCATGCAGGCCTTAAGCTTGCGCTTGCTGATTATGGTGAGTTCTTGCCGGTATCCATTCAGGGCAACTTATTTTATATTTTCCATATTTTAGCAGTAGTCAGCGTAGATAAAGAAAGGAGCCAGTTTGAGGCCCCACATGGCTCAGCAACAAAAACGATTGAACTAGTTTTCGATAGTGTCGGGCTAGAAAACAAAGATCTCTTTCGATCTTTTTATGATGGGCTTGGTGGTATATTTTGCACTGAAGCGTTTATGAAGACGTGTCAAGAATTAGGGCTAAACGGGTTAATCTTTGAAGAAGACATCGCTAAAGATATAACGTCAGAGTAATCTATACGTCATTGGTGTACTTCAAAGAATTCTATGAGCTGTTGAGCGATAACCCTATTATCTTCGATGAGTAAAATACTAAGCGCATTATTCAATGTCATTTAACTCCTATTTATAC
>CALIUX010000061.1 GCA_938048505.1 uncultured Pseudomonadales bacterium | reverse complement strand
AATCGCTCAGAACAATTTGAAGCGCGAGTGTCTTTGGTGAAGGTTGAGCAATCATCCTCTGTTCTTTATCAAGGTATGGCCGGATCTTATTTGCCTGTTGCCGTTGCGCATGGAGAAGGGCGAGCAGAGTTTGCTAGCCAGCAAGCTTTTGATGCCTGTAATGCCAGTGGTCAGGTAGCGGTCAGATTCATTGATAATCACTTAAACTCAACCGAAGCTTATCCGTCTAACCCCAATGGCTCACCTGCGGGTATTACCAGCTTAACCTCTCAAGACGGGCGAGCGACTATTTTGATGCCTCACCCTGAGCGGGTCTTCCGTACCGTTAGCAACTCTTGGAAGCCAGAAGGCTGGGAAGAAGACGGGGGTTGGTTGCGTATTTTCCGTAATGCGCGCGTATTTGTAAATTAAATTTGGCTGCCTCATCATCGCCATATACGTTCTTGCTTGACCTGCTAGCAAATACCAATATACTGTTCGCACAAACAGTAAAAGAGGGTTCGTTATGGCTGTAATTGCAGTTTGGCAATGTGATCGAGATGGGGCTATGTTCAAAAATAAAAAAGATGCCGATGACCACGATAAAATGCTTGAGCTTGCAGAGAACATCACTGCATTAATTGAGCAAAATGTAAAAGGTATTGATGAGTCACAGGCAGAAGCTGTGGGCTTGTTACTGGCTAAGCGCCGAGACATTCTTGCTAGGGCGTGTAAAAATAAGCCTGAGCTTCTTTTAGAAGAAGAGCCCGAAGAGCACAATACGGGTGATGTTGAGGTTTAAGCTCGGCGGTTCACGCTGACTCTTTTTGTGCAAAGCGTCAGTGCGTATTGTTCAAACCCAAAAAGGCTAACAGTAAAGTTCTGTTAGCCTTTTTTGTGCCTTCTCAGTATGTTCTGTGCAAAAATCTTATTGATCGCCTTAGCTCATACTTCTTGAGCACCACAGTAAAAGCCTTAAAGATGCTTATTCAGTAAGCGGCTATGACCTTTGCCTCAAACAAACAGTGCATCTATTAGGTATTGCCAGTAAAATGCCGCGCTCACTAGCAACACAGCAAGCAAGCGTTTTTTCGTTATGTGTTGTCTCTTATTTGCACTGGTTTCATTATGCCTTACGAACTCCCCCCTGAAGTACTTTCAGCACTCTCAGATATTACCATTGAAGAGAGCCTTACCTATTCTGTTTTGGATGCCATTGAAGAGGTTAATATTCATGCGGATCAGTGTGAATTAATTCTCTCTTTGCCCTGTGTCATCAAAGAGAAAGAGCCTTTTTTATCGAGCCAAATTCAATCGGCCTTAAAGCCGCTCTTTGCTCAGATTAAAGTTCTCTTTAAGTGGCGCACTTTGCCTGCACAAGCAGGCAGTAAAGAAGGCATTCCCAATGTTAAGAATATTATTGCCGTTGCTTCAGGCAAGGGTGGGGTGGGGAAGTCGACAACGGCTTCAAACTTGGCTTTGGCACTCCAGGCACTTGGTGCAAAAGTCGGTGTGGTCGATGCAGATATTTATGGGCCAAGTCAGTCGCTTATGCTTGGCGTGGCAAATAAACAAGCTGAGCTTCTTGCAGAAAAACAAATTAAGCCCGTTTTGACCCCTTATGGTGTCGTGATTATGGGAATGGGTAACCTGGTCATGGGGGATGCTCCTATGGCTTGGCGTGGACCAATGGCAACAGGCGCGCTCCAGCAACTACTGCGTAATACGGTTTGGCCTGAACTGGATTACCTTGTGATTGATATGCCGCCTGGCACAGGTGATATTCAGCTAACATTGGCTCAGAGTGTTCCCGTGACCGGTAGCGTTATTGTGACTACACCACAAGATATTGCATTGTTAGATGCGCGCAAGGGCATTGAGTTATTTCGCAAAGTGAATATCGATGTGCTGGGTGTCATTGAAAACATGTCTACACACACTTGCTCACAATGCGGTCACAGCGAAGCGATTTTTGGTGATGAAGGCGGCCTGTCTTTGGCAGAGCAATACGATACAACCTTGCTTGGCCGGTTGCCGCTTAAAATGAGTATCCGTCAACAGGCTGATGGCGGACGCCCCTCGGTTGTGAGTCATCCAGATAGCGCAGAAAGCGAGCAATATTTTGCGATTGCTAAAAAAGTCGCATTGCAACTTTGGCAAAATAACAAACAGGCTAAATCACCTCTCATGAGTGAGAGCGATGATTAATATTGGCAAAGGCTGTTTTATAACACCCTTTGTTTCTTTAGTTTTTGCATCCCAATGAAATAGATAAGCAGTTAAATCAGGTATTAGTACTATGTCGATAAAGTCCGATAAGTGGATTCGCCGAATGGCATCTGAACAGAGCATGATTAGCCCGTTTGAAGAAGGGCAAGTCCGCTATGGTCAGCAGGGTGATAGGTTAATTTCTTATGGCACGTCAAGTTATGGCTACGATGTGCGCTGTGCCGATGAATTTAAAATTTTCACCAACGTGCATTCCGTGACAGTGGATCCAAAGCATTTTGATGAAAGTAGCTTTGTTGATGTGAAAAGTGATGTTTGCATTATCCCGCCCAACTCATTTGCTTTGGCGCGGACCGTTGAATATTTTAAAATCCCTCGCAGCGTTTTGACCGTATGTTTAGGTAAATCGACCTATGCACGCTGTGGCATTATCGTTAATGTCACACCGCTTGAGCCAGAATGGGAAGGGCATGTCACACTAGAGTTTTCGAATACAACGCCTTTGCCAGCCAAAATTTACGCCAATGAGGGCGTCGCTCAAATGCTCTTTTTTGAAAGTGATGAAGTGTGTGATACGAGCTACGCTGATCGTGGCGGTAAATACCAAGGGCAAACCGGTGTGACGTTACCGCAGACCTAGTATTTGGCTGTGCTTTTCATGGTTACGGATACGGGATTTGAATATTAGCATTTGGCTATGTGGCCTGTGATGTATAGCTTTTGATGAAGTCGTTTGTGACTCTTTGCCTGTTGAGTATATTGTCTACTGGGTATATTGCTTGCTGAGTATAAAACACGGCAATGCGTTAGGTGTGTTTACTTAAATGTTTCTTTTTAGAGGTTAGGTCTATGCGCCTTTCGCAATATGCTGTTTTAGCGTTAATCCCTTATCTTGGCGCAGCGTTTATTCCTTGGCTTAATACAGGAGCCGTGACAAGAGTCTTGCTGATTACAGTTGTTTGGGCTGCACTGCTTTCTAGTCTGATTGCGGGTGTTGTGCTAGGTAGCCGTTACATGCAACAAAACTTGCAGCAGGGTTTGCCTTCGGTACAGCGCTGGCCGATTACACGTTTATATGTGCAAGGCGTTTTTATTCTTTTGGTTCTAGCATTACTATCTTATCTACTGTTAAGCCCTTTGGTTGCCCTTGCTTTGGTGTGCTTAGCTCAATACGGAGCAATGAAGCAACTATTGTCTAGCCCCATTGCCGATGCCGTAGCCATAGAGCAAAAGCAGTTTTTGATGCGTATTATGTGGGCATCAATAGGCTGTTTGTTGATGCTAGCGTTGAGCTTTATCTATTGGTCTCAAACCGCAACCTAGCCTAAAGTTTGCTATCTAAGCGGGCTTTAGTCAGCGCAACTTAGGCGCAATACTCTTTTTATGTGTTAAGAGAAAAATGGTATTACGCCTAATGATGACCGATCGCGAAGTGGAAATAGGCGTGAAAATAGTAGCCTTAAGCTACTCTGTACTGCTCTGCTACCTGTTCTATGGAGTCTATAACAGGTGTAATGCGTTTTAATAAGCCATCTTTAATGTCGTAAATGCAGCCGTGTATTGCTACGGGCTGTTCTTCACTCCATGCGTTTTGTACAACGGTAGTATGCGATACATTTGCCACTTGCTGCGCCACATTCAGCTCACAGAGCTTGTTGATACGCTCTTCTTTTGAGAGGCTATCGTCAAATTCGTCGGCTTTGTTGTAATACACATCACGAATATTGCGCAACCAGTGGTCAACAAGACCTACTTGTGTGTTTTCCATCGCAGCGCCCACGCCACCACATCCATAGTGCCCACACACAATAATGTGCTTCACTTTGAGTACGGATACGGCGTAATACAATACTGACAAGCAGTTCAGATCAGTGTGAACAACTGTATTGGCAATATTGCGGTGAACAAAGACTTCGCCTGGCATTAGGCCAACGATCTGGTTGGCGGGAACACGGCTATCAGAGCAGCCAATCCAAAGGTATTCGGGGGTTTGTTGAATGGCGAGTTGCTCAAAAAAGTGTGGATCTTTAGCCTTAATCTCTTCAGCCCATTTAGCATTGTTGGCTAATAATGCATCAACACCATCTTTGTTTATTTCACTCATAGATAACCCCTTATTGTGTAGTCGTATAAAATTTGCCATAGGTTAAAAGCAACGTATTTTAAACCTCGCTAACCGCTCAATCTGTATGAAAACTCTGCGGCTGATAGCTTGCGGGCGCTAAGTATACGAAAATATTCCCTAAAAGATCGAACAATTCAAAAAAAGCAGGGCGACAATCATTTTGAAAAAGACCGAGCCATCACTCTATTGGCATGACTATGAAACGTGGGGCGCTACGCCAGCCATTGATCGGCCCGCGCAGTTTGCCGGTATTCGAACGAATATAGACCTCGAACCCATAGGCATGCCTGATATGTGGTACTGCAAGCCCACCCCCGATGTCTTGCCTCACCCTATGGCAATTAAAGTTACGGGCATCACGCCACCGTTTGCCGCTGAAAAAGGGATAAGTGAGCCCGAATTCATGGCTAACGTTCATCAGTGTCTCAGTCAGCCGGGTACTTGCGGAGTAGGCTATAACAGCTTGCGCTTTGATGATGAAGTCACGCGCTATGGGCTGTATCGCAATTTCTTTGATCCTTATGCGCGTGAATGGCAGCAGGGTAATAGCCGTTGGGATATCATCGATATGACACGAGCATGCTATGCCCTAAAGCCAGAAGGAATTGAGTGGCCAGTTTTTGATGGCGTACCTTCTTTTAAGCTTGAGAATCTTTCTAAGGCGAATGGGTTGGATCACGGTAATGCACATGACGCATTGAGTGATGTCGAGGCAACAATAGGCCTTGCTCGTTTAATTAAAACAACACATCCAGCCTTTTATGCGCATATTTTTGCCCTAAGATCTAAACGCATTGTGGCAGAACTGATTGATGTTCAGGCCAAAAAACCACTGTTGCATGTTTCTTCTAAGTTTCCGGCGCGAAATGGCTGTACCGCATTGGTGGTACCACTTGCTTATCACCCCACCAATAAAAACGCAGTGATTGTGTATGATCTTTCCGTGCCACCGGATGATCTTATTCGTCTGTCACCAGAGGCCATTGCTGAGCAGGTTTTTACACGACAGGATGCATTGCCAGAAAGGGTTCAGCGTATTCCGCTTAAAGCGGTACATCTTAATAAGTGCCCCATTTTGCTCACGCCAAAGCTACTCACGGCGAGTACAGCTGAGCGACTCAACATTGACAGAGCTCTTGCAGAAAAACACTGGCATCAGTTATTAGAAGCTGACTCAAGTAATACTCATCAAGCCCATCAACAAGGCGCTGCTCAAAGTAGCAGCCTGCAAAGTAAAATTGCTAAGGTCTTTGAACTCATGCAATTTGAACCGCGTCCTGCGGAACAAAATTTATACGGTGCTTTTTTACCGCAAGTGGACAAGCCCATTGCTGAGCGGGTTCGCCTAGCAGGAGAGGCTGCTTTGTCTTCGGATACGTTTCCTTTTACCGATGAGCGATACAAAACGCTGCTTTTTCACTATAAGGCGAGGCATTACCCCAAAACCCTTTCATCTGAAGAGCACCAATCTTGGAGGGCGTTTTGTCAGAGCCGTTGGCACGGTGATCAACCGGGGTTTTTATCTATTAAGGGTTTTGAGCAAGCAATGGCTGAGCTACTTGCTGAAGATGAAAGCACTGATCTTCGCACTAAGCTGAGCGCAACACTGGATTGGATAAAAGCTGAAACGGCTCAATAGCAAAAGAAGGGATCGCGGAAATGTAAAATGTTTGGTTTATATGTTAAGTGGTGTTGATTTTGATTGCTGCAATTGCTAATACTTAGGAGTATTTAACAAAAATATTGCCTTACATTTAATATTGTTTCAATTTTTATAGAACCAAAGTTTGTTCGCACTGCTATCACAGGAAGCAAACATGTTTACAGATTCCCAAAAGGATCAGCATCATCTTGTCTATACGTCATTACCTGGCCGAGACAATTCGCTTGCAGATTTCGAACCTCATGCAGCGCTAGGCACGCCTATTGAACCGCCTTATCCCCCGCATTTTGAAAGAGCGCTTTTTGGTATGGGGCGTTTTTGGCACGCAGAAAAAGTCTTCTGGCAAATCTCCGGCGTCTATACAACAGCAGTTGGATACGGAGCTGGTGTAACGCCTAATCCAACATACGAAGAAGTTTGTTCGGGGCGTACCGGTCATAATGAGCTAGTCGTAGTGGTCTATGACCCTAGGCGAGTAGGGTACTGCGATCTGCTGAATTATTTTTGGCAAAATCATAACCCCATAGATTCGAGTTGCTCAAACTTAAAAAGCGTGAAATCAAAAGATGAAGATTTTGCAGCCAATCGCGAGATGGATCATATGCGCTCAGGCATTTACCC
>CALIUX010000060.1 GCA_938048505.1 uncultured Pseudomonadales bacterium | reverse complement strand
CGTCAGCATACTCAAGCACTGGCTGAGCTAAACCTTAAAGCACAAGACCTTCAAGTCGAGTCAGGCCAGTTGCTATTGGAGCGAAGCGCTTTAGCGGCTTACGCTCGTGTAGAAAAGCTTTCGACAGAAACGCTTCGTATGCGTGTGCCCAATGGCCATGAAATTGTGGTGGTGGGTGAGTGATGCTTAGTTGGATGTCACGTTGGCGTTTTATCACGTTTTGCCTTGGGCTGATGGCTTTGCCAGCGGCATTAGTTTGGCATTTAACGTATTTGCAAGTGGTTCCAGGTCAAGAAAAGGGGCGTGAGTTTTTACAGGCGCAAGGCCTTGCACGAACGTTGCGCGAGCAAAACATTAATGCTTACCGTGGCACCATTACTGATCGTCATGGCGAACTTTTAGCCGTCAGCACACCCGTCATCTCCCTTGCTGTGAACCCTCAGGTTATTTCGCCTGAAGGTATTCAAAAGCTTGCCAAGGGTCTAGGTTTATCGCGCAAAGCACTCAATGAAAAGCTGCAACGTTATGCCAGAAAGCAGTTTATGTATGTCGCGCGCCAGCTGCCTCCTCATGAGGCTGAGCCTATTGTTAAGCAGTCTATTCCGGGAGTGATTGCTGAACGTGAATATCAGCGCTACTACCCTGCCGGTGAAGTGGCCGCTCACTTAGTCGGCTTTACGAATATCGATGACGCCGGCCAAGAAGGTATGGAGCTTGCGCTAGATAATCACCTTGCGGGTACGCCAGGTGTTAAGCGGGTTATCAAAGACCTTAAAGGCAATATTGTTAAAGACTTGGGTATTGTGAAAACAGCCAGCCCTGGTGGAGATGCGCAATTAAGCATTGACTTGCGTTTACAATATTTGGCGTATCGCGAACTCAAAGCGGCCATCAGCCAGCAAAAAGCGAAGTCAGGCTCCGTGGTGATGCTGGATGTTGAGACTGGTGAGGTATTGGCCATGGTCAACCAGCCATCTTATAACCCCAATGACCGTGCGCGTATTCGACCTGCGCAAACGCGCAACCGCGCGATGACTGATGTTATTGAGCCGGGTTCAACCGTAAAACCTTTTACCGTTATGGCTGCCCTTGAGACAGGTCGTTACACACCTGATTCAGTTATTAATACCAGCCCAGGTTACGTTAAAGTTGGGCGAAAGACGTTTGTCGATCCACGGAATTATGGCGAAATTGATTTAGGAACAGTCATTCAGAAATCGAGTCAGGTAGGGATCAGTAAATTAGCACTCGACCTACCACCTAATGTAGTTCGTGAAATGTTTGCCCGCTTGGGCTTTGGGCAAAGTACTGGTACGGGCTTTCCGGGAGAGAGCTTAGGCATTTTACCGAGCCGTCGTAAGTGGCATCCTATCGAGACTGCAACGCTTGCTTTTGGTTATGGCTTAACGGTGACGCCACTACAACTAGCGCAATCATATGTCACGATTGCAAATTCTGGTATATCACGGCCCGTGTCATTGCTTAAACAAGATGAGCCGCCCTTAACGGAAACCGTTGTTGATGCTGATATTGCCGATCAAATTGCAGTCATGCTTAAACGTGTTACCGAGCGAGGCGGCACCGCAACACGCGCTCAAACAAGTGCGTATTTAACGGCGGGTAAAACCGGTACCGCGCATAAAGTGGGTAAAAACGGTTATGCGGATGACCGCTATATCGCGACATTTGCGGGTATTGCACCAGCCAATGACCCTAAAGTTGTGACCGTTGTGGTGATTAATGAGCCTAACAGTGGCCGTTATTATGGCGGTGAAGCTGCCGCCCCCGTTTTTGCACGGGTAACCGATGCTTCATTGCGATTGCTGAATATTCCACCGAATAACAGTCAGCAGGTGGCCACAAGATGACTATTATGTTGGGCGCTTTACTTGATTTGACATCACTTGACGCAGCGGTGGCTGATGCCTTAGCGCAATTGCCCGTAGGCGACTTGCGAATGGATAGTCGCCAAGTTCAAAAGGGTGATGTCTTTGTGTGTTGCGGTGCTGAGCAGTATATTCCTCAAGTTGTGCAGTCCGGTGCATCTATTGTTCTACTTGATGCAAAAGCAGACGATGTAGCCGAAGAGCAGCCTCAAACATTATTAGCTGCCATATCCGTTACGGAACAAAACGGTGTGCCAGTATTAGCTGTCAATCAGCTATCAGAAAACAAAGCGCTTTTGGCCGCTCGCCGTTATCCGCAGCGCCTTCCAATGATTGGTGTAACGGGTACCAACGGTAAAAGCACGTTGGTTTCGTTAATCGCTCAACTCATACAAAAAACAACACAAAGCAAAGTCGGTACGATTGGTACGCTAGGTGTTGGGCTTTGGGGTGAGGGATACCACGAAACAGGTATGACAACACCCGATATTTTCACCAGTTATGCATCCGTTTCTGTCTTGGCGGATCAGCAAGCATCAGCGATTGCCATTGAGGTCTCGTCTCATGGGTTGATGCAAGGTCGAGTCGATGGTTTACCGATTCACACGGCTGTTTTTACTAATCTCACACAAGATCATTTGGACTATCACGGCACGCTTGAAGATTACCGCGATGCCAAACGTCGTTTATTTTTACTGCCCACGGTGAAAACCGCTGTAATCAATGCTGATGATGCGAATGCTAAAGCGATGATTGAGGGATGTGACAACCTAAATGTGCTGCACTTTGGTATTCAATCTAACGCTGCTGTACAAGCAAGTGATTTACGTGCCTTGCCTAATGGCATGCAGTTCAATCTCAAAACCCCGTGGGGCAATGCATTTGTTACATCTCCTTTGTTGGGTGTCTTTAATGTTTATAACTTATTAGCGGCTATTTGTGCTGCGGCTATTGAAGGCATACCGTTTCACGATATTACTCAGCAAATACCGTTACTTGAAGCTATACCTGGCCGTATGGAGTGTTTACCCAGCGTTGACGGCGTTCAAACCGTTGTGGATTTTGCTCATACGCCCGATGCCTTAGAGCAGGCCCTTAAAGCGATAAGAGCGCATACAGTAGGGCGTATTTGGGTTGTCTTTGGCTGTGGTGGTGATCGCGATAAACAAAAGCGTGCATTAATGGGTGCTGTGGCGGATGAAATTGCCGACCATATTGTGATTACTAGCGATAACCCACGTAGTGAAGATCCGAGTGCAATCATGTCGGCAATTGCTTCAGGTTGTAAAAAACCGACGCAATTAATTGAAGACCGCTCTGAAGCGATTGCATTTGCTATTGATCAAGCAGCTGCTGGAGATAGCTTGCTGATTGCAGGCAAAGGGCATGAGACTTATCAGATTGTTGGCGATAAAAAATTACCCTTCTCTGATGTTGATGTCGCCCAAGCATTATTGCAGCAAAGGCTTGAGAGCATGCCATTGCATTGTGAACAAGGTGCGTCGTCATGATGGGCTCGGCGTACTTTAGCGTATCCATTAAACAATTGTTGGATGCAACAGGCGGTGCATTGCATCAGCCTACATCTGCCGATTCTCATCCGATTAATGCCGCGCATACTTTCAGTTCGGTGAGTATTGATTCACGTACTCTTAACGCAGGCGATGTATTTGTTGCAATACGTGGCGAGCGCTTTGATGGTCATGACTTTCTTGAACAGGCCGCTAAGCAAGGCGTCTGCGCAGTAGTAGTCGAAGAAATTGTAGAAAACTGCTCTATTCCGCAGGTTGTTGTAAGTGATACGACAATTGCATTGGGTCATATTGCACAATGTTTTCGCATGCAGTTTGCGGGCACTTTAGTCGGTATTACAGGAAGTTGTGGCAAAACGTCTGTAAAAGGTTTACTGCTTGCTATCTTTGAACGTTGCGCTACAACACTGGCTACTGCAGGCAATTTTAATAACCATATTGGCGTGCCACTGACACTAAATCGCTTTTTGCCCAGCCATGAACTTGCGATTGTTGAAATGGGGACGAGCTCCCCAAATGAAATTGAATATCTGACCCGTTTAACGCGACCAACTATTGCGCTAGTGAATAATGTCAGATCGGCTCATATTGGTGGTTTTGGTAGTATCGAGGCTATAGCTGAAGAGAAAGGCAAGATTTACAGCACTCTCGTCCCAGAGCAAACCGCCGTCATTAATTTAGATGATCCTTTTGCAGCGCAGTACTTAGCGCTGACTCAAAACGCCAAACAATTTGGTTTTACTCGTGATGAGTCTCAAGCTCACACTCCCAAAACAAGTATTGATTATGTTTATGCCGAGAGCTGCGTTTTAAATACGCTAGGGAAACCTTCTTTTACGCTATGTTTTCAAAAGCATCGCGTGGAAATTAGCTTGCAAGTACTCGGTGAGCATTTTATTGATAATGCTTTAGCTGCTGCGGCATGTGCCATTGCGGCAGGGATATCGCTAGATGATATTGCGGCGGGTTTAGAGACTTATACGGGTGAGAAAGGACGAATGCAACAAGTCCTCCCTTGTGATGATCAACAGCAAGCATGCTTGATTAATGATGCCTACAACGCGAGCCCTGCTTCGGTCAAAGTGGCTATTGATTTTTTAGCGTCTGCTTCAGCCCAATCTGGGCGGCAAAGTATTTTGGTATTGGGTAACTTGGGCGAGCTAGGTGATGATGAGATCGAACAGCATCGTCTACTCGGTGTTTATGCCAAACAGCAAGGCGTACATCACTGTCTCACTATTGGTGATTTAGCGCAGTATGCTGCTGAAGCTTTTGGAGAGGGCGCAACCGCTTTTAATAGTCTGGCGGAAGCAGCTAAACCGTTAAATACATTTCTTGATTCACAAGCACTGATTCTTTTAAAAGGCTCACGTTCATCCGGCGTTGATAAGCTGATTGGTTTAATGGCAGACATTCGTCGTGAACGAGTCTGTTCTAGTTTATATGATTCAAATAAGGGGCATAGCCCATGTTAGTCTGGTTAGCAGAATTATTGCAGCCGCATTTTTCCGCATTAGATGTTGTGCGATATTTATCGCTACGCGCTATCTTTGGTGTTTTAACGGCATTAGGTTTAAGTTTGTTTTTGGGCCCAATGTTTATTCGTAAATTGGTATCACTGCAGATTGGTCAGTCAGTACGCAGTGACGGCCCTCAAAGTCACCTCAGTAAACAGGGTACGCCTACGATGGGCGGCGGACTGATTTTATTTTCGATTAGTCTCAGTGTATTTTTATGGTCTGACTTATCGAACCGCTTTGTCTGGGCTGTGATGTTTATTACTTTGGCTTATGGCGCAATCGGTTGGGTAGATGACTACCGAAAGGTTGTTGAAAAAAATTCAAAAGGTTTGCCCGCAAAATGGAAATATTTTTGGCAATCCACGGCGGCTTTTGCTGTTGCCATTTTTTTATATACAACAGCTCAGGTGCCAGCCGATACACAATTGTTCCTGCCTTTTTTTAAAAATGTCGCAATCGATTTAGGCCCTCTGTACTTATTGTTGGTGTATTTCGTTGTTGTAGGCAGTTCAAATGCAGTGAATTTAACAGACGGGCTCGATGGCCTTGCCATTATGCCTACGGTCATGGTGGGTGCAGCTCTCGGTATCATTGCTTATCTTGTGGGTAATGCAAAATATGCTGCTTATCTGCATATTCCTTATGTAGCCGGTACTGGCGAGCTGGCTGTGTTTTGTGCGGCCTTAGCTGGCGCAGGGCTTGGCTTTTTATGGTTTAACACCTACCCCGCACAAGTATTTATGGGCGATGTTGGTGCCCTATCGTTGGGTGGCGCATTAGGCGTTATTGCTGTTGCCGTGCGGCATGAAGTGGTCTTTTTTGTGATGTCTGGTGTCTTTGTAATGGAGACAGTTTCAGTCATTTTGCAAGTTGCCAGCTTTAAACTGACGGGTAAACGGATATTTCGAATGGCGCCACTGCATCACCACTTTGAATTAAAAGGTTGGCCAGAACCGCGTGTGATTGTGCGTTTCTGGATTATTACTGTGATGCTGGTTTTGTTTGGTTTGGCGACGCTTAAACTCAGGTAACTGAAAAAAGAATGTAGGCGACGCTGCTGAGTCATGCATGAGTAGCGTGAAAAATGGATTGGTTTGTAGATTTTTGAGTGATCATTTTTTTAGGTGGTCATAGTTTGAAATAATCACAGTTTGAAGTGATTACATAGATTGACTGAAATAGAGAGATAGTTTTTTGTGAGCGCAACGGCAATAAATTCATACACCGCTGTACTGGGCCTTGGGGCAACAGGTGTGTCGGCTGCGCGCTATTTATCTCGTAAAGGGCATCAAGTAAAAGTATTTGATAGCCGCCC
>CALIUX010000059.1 GCA_938048505.1 uncultured Pseudomonadales bacterium | reverse complement strand
ATTACAACCTCATGCAATTAGGTATTGGGCTGTATACATTTACGATCTTAATGATTTTGCTGTCAGCCATTCCTTTTAGCTTATTAGCCGAGCCCAACATGCATGTTACCGGCCAAGGGTCGAGTGATTACACCTACAATTGGTACCTTGACCATCACGCAAACGGCCTGCCGCAGTTAGGGGTTTTTCACGTGTCATTGTGGGTTTATCGTATCGCAATGTTAGCTTGGAGCATTTGGCTCGTCTTTGCGTTAATTCGGTGGGCAAAGTGGTTTTGGCTCAGCTTTAGTGACGGCGGGTTATGGCAAGCAGCCGTACGTAAACCAAAGCCCAATACAGGCTCAGCTCACAACACATCACAGGCGCCTCAAGCAGAAAATACCGATACATAACCATTAATGTGATCACTCAAATCAAGGCGAGTATGTGAGGTACTCGCCTTTGAAGCCCTGATCTCTAGAAATGGGAATCAGTCAGCTTATTTTAAGCACCCCGGTATTGGGTATTCGCTTTATAACGCCGAATACCATAAGCTAAGCACTGACAATGAGGTGTTAGGGTCACAGCTATAGGGCTATTTATGATGGCTATATCTACATAATAAATGCTCTCTGCTAGAGCCCCCTTTCAAACACTTTGCTTAGCATATTAATCACAGCGTACTTAAAACTTTCACTATGACAACACGTGGCAACCTCTATACGGTTTCTGCTCCATCGGGAGCCGGAAAAACCAGCTTAGTTAAAGCACTTATCGAAAGCACACCCAGTATTCAAGCTTCTATCTCGCACACCACGCGTAACATGCGCCCGGGCGAGCAAGATGGTGTGAACTACCATTTTGTTTCGCTAGAACACTTTACATCGATGTTAGAACAAGCCGCTTTTTTAGAGCATGCCCAAGTATTTGATAACTACTACGGCACCTCACAGCAATGGGTCGAAGAGACCTTAGCAACGGGCACCGATGTCATCTTAGAAATTGACTGGCAAGGCGCACAGCAGATTCGTAAGCTAATGCCTGAAACACAAGGCATCTTTATTTTACCCCCGAGCCAAGAGGCTTTGCGTGAGCGCTTGACCCAACGCGGCCAAGACGACAACAGTATTATTGAACGCAGAATGCGGGATGCGCATGCAGAAATGACCCATTACGTTGATGCCGACTATCTCATTATTAATGATGACTTTGATACCGCATTGGCCGAATTTAAAGCCGTTATTATCAGTCAGCGCCTAACCCAAATTAAACAGCAAGACCGCCATCAGCATTTACTACACGATTTGCTAGCGTAGACTGGTGTATAGTGGTCATTTGGGAGTTGTTCTCTTCGTAACATTTACGTAGAATTACCACCCTTTTTGCACACTCACTGCTCACCGCAGTTGATATTCAGGAAATACTCATGGCTCGCATTACTGTAGAAGATTGCTTAGATCACGTAGACAACCGCTTTGAACTGGTTATTGTAGGCAGCAAACGCGCACGCCAACTTGCAGTAGGCGGCAAAGATCCTCTGGTTCCAGAAGAGAATGATAAGCCAACGGTTATCGCCTTGCGTGAAATTGAAGAAGGCCTAATTGACGTTAGTGTATTAAACGAGCCTGACCCAGAAAGCCAACCACTGATGACGCCTGAGCTTAATCTTGAAATGCCTGCGCCTTCAGCAGAGTAACAACAGAAGAACAATCTACTCCCATTTTAATTCTTGGCGCTATATCGCGCCTCACTAATGCGCGAGCTTACGAGACGCGGTAAGAGAAAGCACATTGCTTACGATTGACTCACTCAGCCATCGATTATCATCTTACCTTGAGCCCGGCGAGATCCGGGCCGTTAAACGCGCTTACTACTACGCCGAACAGGCTCATACAGGCCAATTCAGGCGTAGCGGCGAACCTTATATTACTCACCCACTGGCCGTCGCAAATATTCTGGCCTCCATGCATATGGGCTATCAAAGCCTCATTGCTGCCATGCTGCATGATGTCATTGAAGATACGGGCATTAGCAAAGAAGCCATTTCAGAACAATTTGGCGATACCATTGCAGACCTTGTTGATGGTGTGAGTAAGCTTGCCAAGATCGATTACGAATCCCAAGCCGAAAAACAAGCCAAGAACTTCCAGAAGATGGCGATGGCGATGGCGCATGATCTGCGCGTGATCGTTATCAAGCTTGCTGACCGACTCCACAACATTCGCACACTCGGCCCCCTTGCACCCGCTAAAAAGCGTCGCATCGCAAAAGAAACACTAGAGATTTATGCTCCCATTGCGCATCGCCTAGGCATGAATGACTTGCGCGTCGAATATGAAGACCGCTGCTTTAATGCAATGCATCCGCTGCGCGCCTCGCGACTGCAAGCCGCGTTAAAGCACGTACGGGGCAACCGCAAAGCACTGGTTGAAAATATTCAAGATGCTATTGAGAACCGCCTCCAACGTGAAAGCATTCCCGCTTTGGTCATTGGCCGCGAAAAGCACTTGTATAGCATTTACAGCAAAATGCGGAATAAGAATAAATCATTCAAAGAAATAATGGATGTTTATGCTTTTCGCATTATCGTAGAAGACATAGATACTTGTTATCGCTCCCTTGGTGCGGTGCACAACCTCTATAAGCCTATGGCAGGCGAATTCAAAGACTACATAGCCATTCCCAAAGTGAATGGCTATCAGAGCTTACATACCGTTCTGATTGGCATGCACGGCGTACCTATTGAAGTGCAAATACGCACCAAAGAAATGGATGAACTGGCCAATCGTGGTATTGCTGCTCACTGGTTGTATAAGTCAGTCAACGGCAAAGATCATGGTGAAGAATCGCAAGCACGGGTCGATCGTTGGATTCAACGCATCTTAGAAATCCAACAGCATGCTGGTAACTCAATGGAGTTTATCGAGAATGTGAAAATCGATTTATTCCGTGATGAAGTTTATGTCTTCACACCCAAAGGCGCGATTATCGAATTACCCGCCGGCGCAACGCCCGTAGATTTTGCTTACCATGTTCACACAGGTGTTGGGAATAGCTGCGTTGCCTGCCGCATTAATGATCGCCCTGCGTCGCTTTCACAACCTTTACAAAGCGGCCAAAAGGTTAAAATAATTACCTCTGCTTCGTCGCAGCCCAACCCTAACTGGCTCAACTTTGTGGTCAGTGCCAAAGCGCGCTCAGCCATACGTCACTACTTAAAAAATCAGCGGCATATAGAGTCTGTTGAACTCGGTCGTCGCATGCTAGCCAGAACGCTAGCCAATAATAATTTATCACTCGATAAAATCAGTGATGAACAATTTGAGCAATTACTTGAAAGCAACGGCGTAGAAAGTCGCGAAGAGCTGTTTGAAAAAATTGGATTAGGCAAACGCTCTGCTTTATCGATCATTCAGGGACTGAATCCAGAAGCCTCACCAGAGCAAAGCCAGAGCCCAATCACCGTTGACTCATCCGATAGTTTATTAATCAGCTTTGCCCGCTGCTGCAGACCCATTCCTGGGGATCATATATTGGGGCATTTTAGCTCCGGAAAAGGCATTGTCGTTCATCGCGATAGCTGCAAAAATCTTGGTGATTTACGCAGCAAAGGCGAAAAGATTAATAGCATCAACTGGTCTTCTCACGTCACAGGGGAATATCTCACTGAGATACATGTTGAGGTAGAATCCGAGCGTGGCATTATTGCTTCACTGGCCACACGCATTGCGGCCACCGGCACAAACATCGAAAGTATTAAAGTTGCCGAGCGCGACCCCGAACACAGTATTATTACGCTAACTATCGTTGTGAAAAATCGAAAAAACCTCGCCGATGTGATGCGAAGGGTACGTACCATGCGTGCCGTAAGCTCCGTTCACCGTGGCAAGAACTAACGTCTATCTGTTTTAGCCTTTGTGCAATAGAATCACCTCACCTTACAATGTTATCTAATCCTTATATTAATTTGGGGGTCAAGCATGACCAATAAAGCTATTATCTCAACTGAAAACGCACCGAGTGCAATCGGCACCTATTCACAAGCCGTGAAAGTCAATAATACCGTTTATCTTTCAGGGCAAATTCCACTGATCCCTGAAACAATGACAATGATTGAAGGTGACTTCGCCGATGAAGTGCATCAGGTTTTTAAAAACCTACGTGCAGTATGTGAAGCCGCTAACGGGCAGTTGAATGACATCGTTAAACTCAATATTTATCTTACCAACCTTGATAACTTTGCCACAGTGAATCAGATCATGTCTGAGTACTTTGAGCAGCCTTATCCGGCCCGTGCAGCCATTGGTATTAGCGAACTCCCTAAAGGCGCACAAATAGAAGCCGATGGCATCTTGGTGATATGACAAAACCTGCACCACAGCTAGTCATTTTTGATCTAGACGGCACACTCGTTGATAGTGTGCCCGACATCGCACTTGGGCTTAATGCTGCACTTAATGAACTATACAACGCTAACGCACCAATGAGTGATGTAAGACAGTGGGTTGGGCAAGGCAGCCTCATATTAGTC
>CALIUX010000058.1 GCA_938048505.1 uncultured Pseudomonadales bacterium | reverse complement strand
TCAATGATCATCACGAGATCTTCACCAGTTTCAAGGAATGGTAAATCTAATTCATCACCAGGCATTAAGGTTTCGATTTTTAATGCGTTAAAAGCAACAAACACTCGCCCATCTGTTTTTTCTTCATCAGTCAAAGGCATTACATCAGGTGCTTCTTCAAGCTCGGTCCATGCCGCTGAATCTTTTATTGCGCTAACGACATCATCAACTTGATAATTTTTTTCTGGCCGTCTTGCTTGCATTTCTGCAATACGCTCTTTTAATATTGGATAGTCTTCGTTGCGACTAATATTTTGATAGATAGCCTCGTGATGTTCAGCCACTTCATATACCGAGACTGCCTTTGCTTTTTGAGTAAAGCTTGTAACATGCTGATCGTTCGTTTGGATTGAGTGACTAGAGGGTGGGGGGTGTTTAATGAATTCTTGATTAAGAACTTCATTTTTTCTGGGGTTTTTAGCCACATAATATTGGCCAATAGATATAATGACCAGACCTGCGGCTAAGCAGCATAATAGAACGGTTTTTTGCTTCATCGCATTTAGCTCTGCTTTTTATTATTCGATTTTCAATATTATCAGGCTTTCAATTACGCTCGAAAAATCAACAACAATGCCTAAAATTGAAAATACTTTATAGCTATACCAACGAGGCTTGATACGTAATATAAATATTCTAACAACAGCTTTTTAATAGCCGCTTTCTAATGGATTATCTTTCAATAATTACTCTTAAAAAACATCATTAAAAACTATTTTTAATTTCAACAATCATCTCTTTACTAAGAAAACCTAATTTCTACTCTATAGCTTAATAGAAATCAGGCTAAAGAATTATTTCACTCTAAAGCTTATTCTCACACACTCAATACTCAGAGTATTGTCATTAATTTTTTTGCCATTGTACTGACTTAATGAAATTTAGTGTGAGAAGAGGGTCATGTGTACTATGAGAATAAGTTCATACTTTACAAGATAAGCTAGATATTTTCAGGATATCCAAATAGTGATTTGGACTTAAAGGCAGGGTAATGCAAGGAATTAGTCCATGTATTTATTGAATGATTTTTAATTATTCAATATCAACTAGCAAAAGCCTATCAATTAAGATTAATAGGCTTTTATCGTTCACTCTCAAAAAATAACCTTTTCACCCATCCAGACTGCGATTTCCAACCAACAATTTACACATAAGATAAGCACCCTCTTATAACACTATGTCTTAACCTGAAAAACCATAAAAACGAAAAAATCAATAGAATATAGAGTACGATGAATAAACGTATATTTTCTCATACTATTCCCTTGAGTTATTTTTCGATATAGATAGCTGCACTAATGATCATAAATATAATAGGCGCCTGCTGAAGCATTAGACCTAAAGCGCCGATTCAGCATTTTTTAGCCACTGTATTATTGACAGCGTTTTGGCACGATCCATCGTCATCCATCACCTGTCTCCTCCACAAATAATTCGAGTACCTCTTATGGCAGAAACTGACGAGAACGATAGGCCGGAAACTGATAACTCATCAGTGAAAATAGATGCAAGTTCTGGGGATTTTAGAATACTCAGGAATGGATGATTTTAAATATCTTCAATATTAAAGGCTATCTTATGTTGCTTATTGCGCTGAATATGAATATTTTTCACTATTAAAAGGCCAAAGTAGGCGATGCTTTTTGCTTAGTCGCATTTAGCTTACTCACGAACTTCGACCTTTTCTAGCACTCAATTATTTAAACATTAATAATCCCGCACATACTAGCCATGTGAAATTTTAATTATCATAGGCACTAATTCGGCGATAGTTTCTTAGGTGTCCGCTACCATCTCTTTTCCAAATACGTATATGCTTACCCGTATTAATACCATTAACATTCAAATTGGCACGATCCTGCCAAGAAACAATATGATTATCATATTGAACAATATAGTCTCCAAGTACATCCACTTTATCAAAACGATTTTCTACAAAGCTAAATGGGCCTATCTTATCCATCTGCACACCCCAGAAAGCTTTAACCTCATTTATACCTCTCAACACCTTGCTATAGTTGGGATAAAGGATGACATCATCACTATTGATCCTCCAAATTTGGTTTTTGTTACGTGTCATTACAGCATTTGATACAAACAAACTGTAAGCGGCCAACTCAACAAGAAGTGGGGAATCTACGGCTACTCTAACCTGCATTGCTGTTCGAGTAGAAGGAACCTTGGGGAAAGTAAGCTCTCCGCTAAACGTCAAGCCTTCAATAGGTTTATCAAAATTCCAGATATCCGCCACAACTTTAAAAGTCCCATCGCGTTGTTTTTTCCACAGATTCATATACTTCCCCTCTATGCCCTTTTTTACGCCAGATGGACTGGCAATATCGAGAGTAAAGAATCCAAATTCTGCAATTTGAGTACCCATATCCACAACCTCAGCCAAGGTTCTATCGTAACGCTGAATATCAAACCGCTCAAAAAAGGCCTTAAAGTACAGCTGGGCATGATTAGATGAAAATACTGTTGGATTGCCTTCGGGCATTAGCCTCACACCTGCGTCATAGTGCTTCACAATGGGCTCGGGATTTTCTGCTCGAAAAGCCTCGATATAATCTGCTCGCTGCTGGCTAAAAATTGTATCAATGGGTTCCGCAGTAAGATTATTGCTAACGCACAAGCTAAAAGTAAAAAAGAGTATTGTTCGGTAAAAAGGCTTCATAAATCGCTCCTAAACTAAGTCAATATGATCCTAAAAATCATTAAGCTTTCTTAGGATCATGAGAGTACAAACGACCTAATACTGCTCTTTGGCAACATTAAGCTAGGAACATAGTGTTTTAATCAGAAGGTTTTATCGTCCTCGCCAAATGGCGAGGACGATAAATAGTAAGGTATTAAGAGAGATTACTGGATACCACTCAGCATTAAGTGGTTTGAAACGAATATTGGTAAGCTTTGGGCGTTGTGCCGACCTGACGCTTAAAGGCGGCGTAAAAGCTCGACTTCGACGAAAAACCTGAAGCCTCACTCACTTCAAGGATATTCATATCAGGCCTATCAGCTAATAGCGACTTAGCCAATTCGATTCGGTAGCGGCTAATGAACTCAAAGAATCTAACTCCGCGGCACTGGGTTAAACACTGTGAAATATGAGCTGGCTTCTCATTAATTTTCGATGCTAACAATTCAAGACTCAGACTAATATCTTTATATAAACATTGCCTTTCCATGGCCTCATCAAGCTTTTGAGTAATGCGCTTAAGGTCATGAGTTTGCAAACCTGATTTTGCATAATGAGCATCAACCACCGGCTTATCTGAAACGCCTTTTACATCTAGTATTCCTGCGAGTAAGCCCAAGGACAGTGCCACAAAAAGGAATGATATAACTAGACTCACGATTGATGGCGGGCCAATAGAGAAACAGTGGCAAGTCAGCAAAAATGTATTCATCGATACGCCCGCCAAAATATAAGACATCAATCTAAGGTTTCTATATGTAGTTTGGCGAAGCGGGCCAAACCATGGAATAGCCCTGCCCTGATATTCTTGCTTAAATAAGCGCCACACTAAGTTCAATACATAGGTCGAATTCAATAAAAATATCACGACATGGGCAAAATTAGATGCATTGATCCAAAACCATTTTGAATAACTCCAAGGCAGTGTATCTTGGGGGTTCATGCCAAAATTGGATGTTGAGATAATCGGTAGTGCCGTTAAGACCGAAAGCACAAAAAGACCATAAGT
Organism: uncultured Pseudomonadales bacterium; assembly: GCA_938048505.1. Classification (GTDB taxonomy): domain Bacteria; phylum Pseudomonadota; class Gammaproteobacteria; order Pseudomonadales; family Cellvibrionaceae; genus Marinagarivorans. The sequence goes on along the minus strand of CALIUX010000058.1, from coordinate 1,727 downwards.
CACATGATAACTAGCCTGCTTTTTACAAAGGCTGTTTAGATAGTGATGGAGCGCAATCGGCAAGAGACTAATCAAGATTCCTAAGACTCCTAGCGCCAACCCATGGAGTGGCGCTAGCCACTCAAAATACATCCATGCACGTACAACAAAATTGAGCGCCATCAGCAAAACAAATAACAACAAAGACTTAGATAGTTTTTGAGCCTCAGCATAATGCTGCATAATCACCAATGCAGCAAAACTATATGCTCCAAATCCTAATGAAAATAGCAATACTCGCGTCATAGGGTGTGGCCTCCCTAAAATTTAATACGCATATTACTCACAGATTAATTGATAAATGTATAGGCTTATCAGCAAAGCACACATAACGAAATGCAGTGTTAAAGTTAGCGTTGATGCTCTTCCAATTGCGCTTCAATATCACCCACACTGGTATGCCGAACATCCATGCCGTGTACCAAGTAAATGACGTGCTCAGCGATATTGCGGGCATGATCGCCAATGCGTTCAAGCGAGCGTAGCGCCCAGATAACATTCATCACGCGGGAAATCGAGCGAGGGTCTTCCATCATGTAAGTGGCCAGTGAGCGCATGGCCGAGGCATAGTCCTTATCGACCTGAGAGTCTTCTTTGACAACTTTGATGGCCATTTGCACATCAAAACGCGCAAAAGCATCAAGCGCTTGGTTCACTAAGTTCTGTACACCTATCGCGATATGACGCAGCTCTATAAAGCCTCTGGGAGAACTGCCGCTTTCATCATTTAGCGCAATCGCCATTCGGGCAATTTTATCGGCTTCATCACCCATGCGCTCCAAATCTCGATTCGCTTTGGTCACCATCAACACAAGGCGTAGATCTGATGCAGCAGGCTGCCTGCGTGCAATGACCAATGTGCATTCTTCATCCAATGCAACTTCGCGGCGATCAACTTCTTCTTCGGTACGTAATACTTTTTCAGCCAATTCACTGTCAGCGTTTTCAATAGCCTGCACTGCGTCAGCGACTTGCTCTTCAACAATTCCACCCAGTTCTAGCAAATGCTCACGCAGATGTTCTAGGTCAGTATTGAATTGCTTTGAGATATGTTGATCAATATGCAAATTTTCCATAAACGCCTCAGTATTTAGCACACAGTATTAGTGGTTGTAGTCTATTCAGCCACAGCTATTCTCAATACACAAGCACACAAATAATCTGCGCCAAGCCGTTGATGAACAATCATTTATTCAAGTTATAAGGCCTTCACCTAGCCTTACTTGATACATCTTTATCTTACTAATCTATTTTACTTAACTATCTTACTTAACTGGCACACCGCTCTTATTTTAAAGTCACTTCACTCTAGAAGATCTACAAGAACGAAGGTAAAACTCATAGCTAATCGGGCTTTATCCAAATCGACCTGTAATATACGATTCTGTCAGGCTATGATCTGGATTAGTGAAGACTTTTTCTGTTTCGTTCACTTCAATCAAACGGCCTAAGTGAAAGTAAGCAGTTCGATTCGATACACGCGCCGCTTGTTGCATGGAGTGCGTCACGATAGCAATCGTGAAGTTCTGGCTCAGCTCAGCAATTAATTCTTCAATTTTTGCTGTCGCAATAGGGTCCAAAGCAGAACACGGCTCATCCATCAAAATAACTTCAGGGCTGACGGCAATCGTTCTCGCAATGCAAAGGCGCTGCTGCTGACCACCTGATAGGCCTGTACCGGGGGAGTC
>CALIUX010000057.1 GCA_938048505.1 uncultured Pseudomonadales bacterium | reverse complement strand
TTCGATATAAATGCCATCAGACAACCCAACTTCGATCTGCTTTTTCTCAAAGACCTGATCACCCACTTGCTCTTCAATATAAGTATTATCGCCTTCTATCAACAGGTCGCCTTCATTAACAGCTAAAACCTGCTCCTTTTTGGCTAAAACGATATCGGCATTTGCGCTATAGCCTGCACGCAGGAAGGTGGATTCTTGTAAAGTAATCGCAGCACGCACTTCAAACTTAATCGTACCTTGATCATCAAAACCCTTTGGTGAAATAAACTCTAAGACTGCACTAAAGCGTTGTTCACTGAGTGCTCCTATACTTAATGAAAGTGGCATTCCCTCTTTTAGCTTACCTACTTCTGATTCGTCAATACGGCCTTCAAAAATCATATCATCCATATTGGCGATTTCAGCAATCGTTGTACCTGCATTAAAAGTATTGCTTTCAATAATAAAATCACCTGCTTCGACGGGCATATTTAAGATTACACCATCTGTAGTAGCACGCACCAAGTTAGAGACTTGTCCACTATTTTTACTCGCGCCCTCCTTTATCAAATCCACAGCATCCTTAGAGGTTTGCAAAGCTTCTTTAGCTAGATCATATTCAAGTTGATGGCGATTAAATTCAAAGTCAGAGATTAATGACTTTTCATGTAGTTTTCTTTGACGTGTAATATCACGTTTTTCATTGGCGTAGTTAAGTTCTGCTTTTTCAACATTCGATTCTGCCCTGCGAAGTTGCTCCACATCAGGAATTAAATCGATACGGGCGATTAATTGCCCTTTTTCAACTCGATCACCTGCCTCCGCAAATATCTTATCAAGCACACCTGACACCTGAGACTTAATATCAATCTCTTCTCGTGGGCGGATATTACCGGTAGCAACCGTTTTTACAACAATATCTCTTATCTCAGCCTGCGTCGTTTCATAAATAGTTAGCGGTGCTTTGGACTGTTGATAAAGAAAGTAAGTCACCCATATAAATAGAACGACTAAACCGATAAAAAAAAACGTTCCGATGATTCTTTTCATTTTCTACTCATCTTGTAATGCAATAATAGGGTTAACAGCTGCCGCTTTTCGAGCAGGTAATATAGACGCAAGGAGCCCAGCAAAGATTAATATGCCTAAAGCCAATAAAGCAGTAGAAAAATCAATGGTAGGCACACCAAAGCCTTTGGGTTGTACTCGCTCAACAAATATACGTAATAACTCTAAAACACCAATACCGGCCACTAAACCGATGTAGCCAGCTACAGCCGTCATGGCTATTGACTCCTGAATAATCAACCCGAGAATGGAGCTTTTTGTTGCGCCCAGTGCTTTTCGCAAACCAATCTCACGTGTTCGCTCCTTCACGACGATTAGCATGATATTGCCAACACCAATAACGCCCGCGAGTAAGGTACCAAGCGCAACAAACCAGCTAAATAACCGTATACCTTCAAAAAGGGAACTGACTTTAATGAAGTCCTTTTCAAGGTTATAAGACCCAAAAACAGCAGTATCATCAGGGTGAACATGATGCTTTTCTTGCAATAATCTGACGGCTTTTTTCTCGATAAACTCACCCGAAAACCCTTGTTTCGGACGAATAGAAAAACTGCCAATCCAACCCGTTTGATTAAAGGCATGACGTAACGTGCTATTGGGAATAAAAGCTCGCTGCGCTTCTCTATCAGCAGTATCACCGGCATTTCTCGCTTTAAAAACACCAACAACCGTAAAATGCAAGCCGCCCACTTTAACACTACTTCCTACCGGGTTTTCATCCTGAGAAAAAAGTTCTTCATAAGCTGAAACACCCAGCACAATGACCTTTCTACGGTCTTTATAATCCAGTTTATTTAAAAAGCGACCATGCAATATTTGGTAATTATTCATGATGGCCAACTCACCATGAGTACCTCGTGTTTCATAAGAGCCACTGCGCTTTCCGCGCGTAATATATTGCGCATTTCGCCAACCGCCAAGACTGTTTCCTTCAATAATAATTTCTGCCTCAGGGAGGTGCTGACGTAAGTAATCACGATCATCTATGTTCAACCCTACTCGACGACCTTTTGAAAAGCCTTTATAAGCATGCTGTGTTGGACGACCAGACCAAATGTAAACAGAGTTTGTATCGCCAACAAAATTAGACATCGCGCCATGTTTTAAGCTCATCCCTGCGCCTAATAACAATATGAGCATAAAGATCCCCCAAAAAACGCCAAAAGCCGTAAGAAAGGTACGTAACTTATGCTTGTTGAGCAACGTGTAGATTTCATACCAACGATCTAGATCGAACATTTCATTCTGCTCTCATCGCTTCAATTGGTGATACACGCGCAGCGTGCCATGCCGGTATCAGCCCAGCAATAGCGCCCACAAAAACTAATATCGAGAGCGCTATGAGTGCAATTCCCATATCCACCTGAGGGTTTTTAAAATAAGCCGTTGATAGGCCTGCTGTATCTGAAAAATAATTGTAGAGTTCCAACAAGCCCACTGAAAAAATCAACCCTAAGTAACCCGCTAAAACCGTAACCAATAAAGATTCTGTCAGAATAGTCCGTATAATTTTTATCGGCGGAGAACCTAAAGCTTTACGAATACCAATTTCTTGCGTTCGTTCTTTCACCGAAATAATCATAATATTACTGATGCCAACCATGCCGGCAGCCAAAGTTCCCAAGCCTACAAACCACAAAAAAAGATTTACAGCAAAAAATGTTGCATTGATATTTTCTGAGGCTTCTGCCATATCAAATATACGTAAAGCATTTTTATCATCAGGCGATATTTGATGCCTATCTCTTAATACAGCTGATATTTGCTCAACAAGCCGTTTATTTGATGAGCCTGTCTTAGGTGTAACAGCAATCATTTGGATATACCGGCCTTTCCCGAAGGTTTTTTGATAAGCAGACAATGGCATATAAATACGCTCGCTCATTCGACCTTCCCAGCCAGGATCATAAAATAAGCCGATAACCATAACACTTACACCATTTATGATGATTTGCTGTCCGACCACAGGCGCATTAGGCGGGAACAGTGCTTGAGCGACTTTAGTTCCAATCACGACAACTTTGCGGTTTTCATATTCATCAAAGTCATTTAAACGACGGCCATCATGGTAATCTTGAAATTTCTTAATACTAAAATATCCTGCTGCCACACCATAAACAGGAAAGCTACCTGACTTATTTTTATGACTCACATATACGGGTTCACGGTTTGAGCTGCCGAGCTGCTGCTCTGCTGACAATATATCAATGCCTTTGACCTGCTGTTTAATAGCCACTAAATCTGATTCAGTTAGTCGAATATAACGATCAATTGCCAATCCTTTATAAGGCAAGGATGTCTTTGTCGCACTAAACCATATAGCATTTCTAACATCACTGCTAAAAGTCGATTCAATGCCTCTTTTAAGCCCTTCGCCCGCACCTAAAAGAAGGACGAGCATAAAGATACCCCAAAAAATGCCAAAGCCCGTTAATATCGTGCGCAAGCGGTTTTGTTTTATCGTAAATAAGATCTCTTGAAGACTATCCCAAATCATTTCATTCTATGACCTTTCAGCAGAGGCCATTACCTCTGCTGGGGGTAAATCAACATTGCCATCCTTAAGCCATATCAGACGATCAGTTTGCTCGGCAATTTCATGCTCGTGTGTAACAATAACAATTGTTTTCCCTTCGGCATGAACATCTTTAAATAGCTGCATGATATCTTCAGTTGTTTGACTATCTAATGCACCTGTTGGCTCATCAGCCAGAATAACCTTAGGATCTGTAATCAGTGCTCTAGCAATGGCCACTCTTTGTTTTTGGCCACCGGACATTTGATTAGGCATGTGTGTTGCTCTATCCCCCAAGCCTACTTTATCTAGCATGGCCTCAGCTTGGTAATTACGATTTTTTCGACTAATGCCTTGGTAATAAAGCGGCAAAGCAACGTTTTCAATTGCATTTTTAAACGGTAGTAGATTAAATGACTGAAAGACAAAACCAATGAAACGATTACGCAGCTCAGCAGCCTTACGCTCTGTTAGTTGAGTCGATATCTTTGTCTCTGCAAGATGATATTGACCTTGATCAAAGCTATCGAGTAACCCTAATATATTCAGCAAAGTAGACTTTCCCGAACCAGAAGAGCCCATAATAGAGATCATTTCACCCTGGTTGATTTCGAGAGTAATTCCTTTTAATACATGCAAACGACTGGCATCATGACCATAGTACTTATGTATATCCTCGAGAAAAATCATAATATTGGCTACTCCATAGACCCGATAAACCTATTGACCTGTTAATTAGCACAATTCAGTGGCAAACCTAACAATATACCTAAAACAGCAATGTAAATGATTTTGCAATATAAAGCCATTGTGCTTTGCCTAACGAGCGCTCTATAGAACGCACAATATGAATACTGTTCACTAGCCCCTAGATAAAGGGCAATGAATAGGCCATTCATGTATCAAACTTAACATCAATGCCAACGTCAACATAAATATAAACAACATGTATCAGACTATTCTCGAACAATATCAATACACCTATGAAGAAAAGCGCAGTGAGTTTATCGCTATTGTAGCGCCAGTATCTGCACGCGCAGAATCAATGAATTTACTAGATAACGCCAGAAGAAATTACCCTGATGCAAGACACCATTGCTGGGCCTATGTTATTGGCAATCCATTACAACCTAAGACAGCTGCTTTTAATGATGACGGCGAGCCAGCAGGCACAGCGGGCAAGCCCATGCTGCATGTGCTCACACAACGTGGCGCCGGGGATTGCTGCGTGATTGTGGTGCGGTATTTTGGAGGAGTAAAGCTGGGGGCAGGCGGCTTAGTAAGAGCTTATGGAAAAGCCGTATCAAAAGCACTTGACGGAGCAATATGGAAAGACGTCATCCCTCACTCAGAGATATTACTATCGATTCAGTATGAAGATGAGCCCCATATCAGGCACTTCATA
>CALIUX010000056.1 GCA_938048505.1 uncultured Pseudomonadales bacterium | reverse complement strand
ACGGGCATCTGGCTGACAATGCATTATGTGCCGACGGTTGAAGGCGCGTTTGCCTCGATCGAATACATTATGCGTGAAGTGCCCTACGGGTGGTTATTGCGGTACATGCACTCGACGGGTGCATCGGCATTTTTTATTGTCATTTATCTTCATATGTTTAGGAGCCTTTTATATGGCTCTTACAAATCACCCCGTGAGCTAGTTTGGATATTTGGCATGTTGCTATATGTCTTGCTCATGGCTGAGGCTTTCATGGGGTATGTGTTGCCGTGGGGGCAAATGAGCTACTGGGGGGCTCAGGTCATTATCAACCTACTGGGCGTCATCCCGTTTGTTGGTGAAGACTTGGCTATTTGGGTGAGGGGCGATTATCTTGTATCGGGCGCAACGCTCAGCCGTTTTTTTGCGCTACATGTGATTGCAATCCCGCTCGCGCTAGTCGGACTTGTTGTTTTACACATTGTTGCGCTGCACCAGGTGGGCTCCAATAACCCTGACGGAGTGGATATTAAACAACACAAAAATGCACAAGGCATCCCTAAAGACGGCGTACCGTTTCATCCGTTTTATACCGTGCGTGATCTGGTGGGTGTGATTGTTTTTCTATTTGTCTTTTGCAGTATTATTTTCTTTGCTCCCGAAATGGGCGGGTATTTTTTAGAGTACGCAAACTTTGAACCGGCTAATAATTTAAAAACGCCTGATCATATTGCACCCGTTTGGTACTTCACACCCTTCTATGCCATGTTGCGAGCGGTGACGTTTGATTTAGGCCCGCTTGATTCAAAGCTGTTGGGTGTAATGACGATGGGCGCTGCCATTGCTGTCTTGTTTGTTCTTCCTTGGCTTGATCGTAGCCCCGTTAAATCATTGCGTTATAAAGGCAATATAAGCCGAATTGCATTAATCACCTTTGCGGCAGTCTTTGTTGTGTTGGGTCGTTTGGGTATTCAGGAACCTACACCTGCCCGTACTGCTTTGGCACAAGTTTGCACGCTGCTCTACTTTGCTTACTTCTTTGCAATGCCGTTTTGGACGGTACGCGAAAGCTACCGCAGCGTTCCTGATCGCGTGCAGAAAAAAGGCATGGGTAAAAAATGGGTAGCGGGCGCGCTATTACTGTTTGCCTGCTTGGTTGTCATACCGCTTAGTGCTGTAGCAGCAGGTGATGAATGTGGGGCTGTGCCTTGCGAAAAATACACGGGTGATCGTAATGATGTTAGCTCATTACAAAATGGCGCATTGTTATTTGGTCAGTACTGTCTTGCATGTCATTCATTGCAGTATGTACGTTTTCAGCAGGTCGCCAGCGACTTAGCCATTGATGCGCCGATAATGAAAACGCAGTTTCTTTTTTCTGATCAACCCAGCCAAGAAAAAAAGCTCAGCGATTATATGACTGCAACGGTCAGCTCGGATGCAGCAAAAAGAGGGTTTGGCGTTACACCTCCTGATTTAAGTCTGGTCGCGCGCGCGCGTGACCCTGATTGGCTGCTAACATTTTTGCTCTCTTTTTATCAGGATGGTACGCGCCTAACCGGTGTGAATAATCAGGTTTCAGCGGATGTAGCGATGCCACATGTATTGGCTGGCTTGCAGGGTTTGCAGGGTTTGCAGGAATGTACTTCAAATGATGAAGCATCCAAGGCATTGCTCAATACTTGCGATGTATTAGAAGTAAAGGGCGCCTCCGGTACAATGACGCCTGACGAATACCGCCAAAACATGAATGATCTAGTCAATTTTTTAGAGTACGTTGGTGACCCTGTTGCAGAAAAAAGGCATGCAATGGGTATTAGAGTTTTAATTTATCTCTGTCTCTTTTTGATTTGTGCAGTATTACTGAGCCGAGAATATTGGCGAGACATTCATTAGTTAAGGTGTAGGGAAGAGCGTTTAGAGAAAAAGCGCAGAAAAAATGGACTCTTGCTGATAGATCATTATCGAATCATACTGTCGCCCATTGGTTCTTATGATTTGTTAAAAGGTTTGTTTCTATGGCTACCATAGCGATGTCTTCTAGTCGCCCTTATTTGATTCGCGCACTTTATGAGTGGATCAACGATAACGACTTAACACCTTATTTATTAGTGCATGCAAACGAAGAAGGTGTAAGTGTGCCACAGGAGTTTGTCGGAAAAGATGGTCAAATTATTCTCAATATTGCACCGCGCGCTATTGTAGGGTTAGATCTTTCGAATACCGCTGTGAGCTTCAGTGCGCGTTTTGGTGGCGTGCCAACAGAAATTTATGTCCCTAATCATGCTGTTATGGGTATCTACGCCAAAGAAAATGGCAAAGGAATGATGTTTGAGCCTGAAGCGACGCCGCCACAACCACCGCAAGACACCAAGCCAAAAGTGATACCGGTCAAAAAGCCAACACTTAAAGTGGTGAAATAGTCGCTCATTAGCGGTTAAGTAAAGTCAGTAGTGGTGAAGTCAGATAAGTAAGGCTAGGCTTGTTTTGTGCAGTGATTTAATCAAAATATTAAAACAGGCCATAATATGGTACCCACTATTCTTGATTTTGAAGCCTCTGGATTCGGTGCTGAAAGCTATCCTATTGAAGTCGGCTTGGCGATGTCAAATGGTGAGCGCTTCTGTACCCTGATTCAGCGTCATGCATCATGGACGCATTGGGACCCAGAGGCAGAGCGTGTTCATCATATCGAGCAAGATGATCTACAGCGGTATGGGCTGCCAGTTGTGGATGTTTGCACTAAATTGAATGAATTGCTTCAGAATCAAGCGGTTTATTGTGATGGTTGGTCTGTTGATAAACCATGGCTAAACGTACTCTTTTATGCGGCCGGCTTTGCGCCAACATTTAGTCTCTCACCGATTGAATCGATTCAAACAGAAAATCAGCAGGAAGTGTGGGCGTCAGTCAAGCAAGAGCTAATATTACGCCACTCTTATGAGCGGCATCGAGCAAGCCATGATGCCTTCTTGATTCAAGAAACCTTCAAAGCATCAAAAGATTTGCGCTACAACCGTTATTGCGCTGGCTAGCTGGCCGCCCTTAAACCTAACCCTTCCGTTTCATGCAATATGAAATTTGGGAGCACTTGCCCATTGCAAACTGATGCACTCAAATACACTGGGGTTTGGTTTGGATCGTTAAACTGCCAGTGTTTTAAGTGAAACGCATAATGTTTTTCTGGCATTGCTGCGTTTTCAGCGGATTTGATAAGCAGTTCTATTGGTGTACTGGGATGGGTTTCCAGTGCATTAAACGCATCTAAGCTACCGCTTAACCCAATCCCTGCGGCTTTGAGTACAGCTTCTTTTTTTGTCCAAACCTCGTGGAATAAGATTGACTGTTCAGAGCTAGGCGCATCCTTAATAGCATGGCCTTCTGCTTGGGTAAAGTAGCGCTGAGCTATGTCTGTGTAGTGTGTAGAGCGTCTTGTGACATGTTCAATATCAACCCCTATCTCATCTTTTTGGCTTATCGCGACTACAAGGTAATTACCGGAGTGGCTGAGGTTAAAGAAGCAGGGGTTGCCCTCTAGATAGAGCTTTCCATAAGCCCTTTTTTGCAGCACTAATGTCTCTGCTGGTTGACCGGTTTGCTCGCTGAGTCGCTTTTTTAGTAAGTACCGGCCCAGTACAAATTCGTTTAAGCGGCTTTCGGCTTTTATTTTATCAACTTGTTCTTTTTCGCCTGAGTCTAATAAGGACTGTGCGCGTTCGAGCCCAACTTCTTTGAGGGTTGCAGCGATGTTGTAAAGATATATCTCAGGCATATTGTCCTCAATCATGGGGTGAGAGCAGTGAGTCACAGCTTGTGACCTGTTGACCACTTCATGCTCTGCATAGCCCGTTTAGCAAATAGGATGAAATTAAATATTGACAATGCAAATGATAATTATTATCTTTTGTCTTGTGCAATACTTTTAATGTGTTGGATGTTGTTGGCTCTGACTAAAGAATATACAAAACACCTTATGAAAAAACGAGTAGGTAATGGCTTTTTTTATTAAAACACTTACTCGATGCTTTGAGTTGACAGACCCTGAATAGAACTGCCCAAACTAGGAGGCGATATGAGCCACTCTTTATGCGCATACCACGCAGCACAAATGACATTATGTGAATCCCAAGCCGTTAAGTACTGGGGAGAAATGATGAATGGTGCGATGCAAGCATATGTTAATTGTCGGGTTGATAAGGCGTATCTGTATTTTGAGGTAGCCTTGGATGTCGCAGACTTGCGTGCAGCTTGTTCAAAAAACAATGTCTTTAGCGCGGCTCATATCACTAAGCCTGCAGAATTTCTATTGCAGTTGCTCATTTTGGAAAGCCGCTTTGATCAAGCCATCAAATTACTTTCACGCCTTGCGGCAATAAAGGTTGAAACATTGCTTGGGCATTCTTGCGGTAATCTTTCCTCCTTTCTGGAAAAGCAATATGAGAAAGTAGAACTTGCAGAAAATGCTTATATGCGTGATACCGAAATAGTGCCGCCCTTGCACTGTATTCCCGGTAAAATGATGCGATTAATGCCGGCCGAAAAACGCTTAAAGGCGATGCACTAGTATTATTTTGTATGCAGCTGGTATTATTTTCTTTTAGCTTTGTAATGAAAAAAATAGACTTTCTAAAAAGAATCAATCCAGCCAAAGCCATTATTGTTTAGCGCTAAACGAATGACTTCAGCGTGATAAATTGGAGAAGTTATTCTGCCAAAGCGGCTTTTTGCAAAGTGATTAATTCATTAATGCCCTTTCTTCCTAGTGCAAACATGGCTTGAAATTCTTCTTCTGAAAAGGGTGCTTGCTCGGCTGTTCCTTGGATTTCAATAATGCCGCCATTTTCGGTCATCACTAAATTCATATCGGTATCGGCTGCGGAATCTTCAGGGTAATCAAGATCAAGCACAGGGACGCCTTGATAAATACCCACGCTAACCGATGCAATCATATTCAATAGTGGATCCGTTTTCAGCGCATCAGAGCGCTGCAAATGATTCAACGCATCAACCACGGCAACACACGCCCCTGTGATAGAGGCTGTTCGGGTTCCGCCATCGGCCTGCAGCACATCGCAATCAACCACAATAGTGAACTCACCTAGAGCTTCTAAATCAATTGCTGCGCGTAGAGAGCGTCCAATCAAGCGCTGAATTTCAACGGTACGCCCACCCTGCTTGCCGCGTGCTGCTTCGCGATCCATGCGTGAATGTGTAGAGCGAGGTAGCATGCCATACTCCGCGGTTAACCACCCTTTACCGCTCCCTTTTAAAAAGCGCGGCACACCTTCGGTGACACTCGCTGTGCAGAGTACGCGTGTATCGCCAAACTCGATTAATACTGAGCCTTCTGCATGTTTGGTGAAATTGCGCGTAATGTTAATCGTACGGAGTTGATTGGGCTGGCGTTCGCTAGGTCTTTGCATGGCAGCAGTTTGCATTCGGGGTTATCCTATAATCATGGGTAGTGAGCCTACATTATGCCAGTCCCACTCGGTTTGCCCAACATTAGACCGTTGGGCTTTCCGCTCAGTCAGTAAAAGGTAGCCTGAAAAGATAGCTTTAATAGCGTATGCAATCCTAGAAGTAAAAACACCTAAAAAATATAAGCAAAAAATGGGTTGAAGTAATGATTAGTAGTATGACGGGGTTTGCCCGCAGCGAAAAAGGGTACTTGTGGGGGCATGTGAGTTGTGAAATTCGCAGTGTTAATCATCGTTATTTAGAGTTGAATATCAAGTTGCCAGATGCCTTAAGGGTGGCAGAAGGGAAGTTGCGTGAAATTCTCAAGTCGCAGCTAGGGCGAGGCAAAGTTGATGTTTTAATCTATGTGAAACAAGAGCCTGGGCAGACAGGCGAAATTGATGAGCATGCACTACGTTCATTGGCTGCATCATTAGACCTTGTTCAGCAGTATATGCCTACCGCATCGCCTTCTAATACATTGGATATATTGCAAGCTCCCGGAATTGTTAAAGCGAAGTCACCTGAGTCTTCTGTTCTTTTAACTGCTGTGGAGCCTCTCTTAGAGCAGGCTTTGCTTGCATTGAAAAAAAATCGATTAAGAGAGGGCGAAAGCTTATATCAATGTCTTGATGAGCGTTTGGCAGCCATTATGTTGCATGTTGATACACTTAAATCTCGCTTGCCAAAGATATTATTTGATCACCAAGAAAGATTTAAAAATAAGCTAGCTAACTTAAAAAATGAGATAGACCCTGATCGCCTTGAGCAAGAGATTGTTATCCAAGTGCAAAAGGCTGATGTATCAGAAGAGATTGATCGATTAGAAGCGCATGTAAAAGAAGCGCGCGCTATTTTGGAAAAAAAAGAACCTGTTGGCCGCCGCCTCGATTTTTTAATGCAAGAGTTTAATCGCGAGGCGAATACGCTCAGCAGCAAGTCGATTAGCAGTGAAACCACTCGCATTGCTATGGAACTTAAAGTACTGATCGAGCAAATGCGCGAGCAGGTTCAGAATATAGAGTGATGTAGGTAAAATAATGTAGATAGAGTAAAAGCCGATATAATAAAAAGAGTGCCTGAATTTTATTATTTTTCTCTTGCTGATAGTGCGACTTCATGTTCGGCTAAAAATATATCGTAAGCTTCTTGATCACGAATGATAATTTCAATAAAAGCTTCGTTTTCATCGGGTATGGCGATGAGTGTTGATTCATCAAATACCACTTTTTCGCCTGCTGTATTTTTTAACTGGAACTCTTCAGTTAAGTTAAGGTAAACAATGTCACCTTCTTCAGTGCCCCCATTCGACATGACCCAAGC
>CALIUX010000055.1 GCA_938048505.1 uncultured Pseudomonadales bacterium | reverse complement strand
CGTATTAATGCCATCAACTGTTCTGGCGAATCATAATTACGCGAAAACAAGATAAGGCCACCCACCTGTGGGTGATGCAGTATTTCGCGCTCTTCATCTGTGAGTGTCATCCCGATGACATCAAGCATTACAGGACCTAATGGTCGTGACATAGGCTAACAACCCTTAACATTTAAAACTTAAAAACTTAGAAACAGTCATTTAGAAACAGTCATATTGAATGAATGACAGGAGATAAAACGCGCTTAAAATAGTTGTGATTTCTTATCTTGGAGCGACGTTACATTATTTTTCTATAACCATTTTTTGTAGCTATTTTTCTATAACTATTTCTCTTATAGCTATTCCTCTATAGCTAGGAAGCATCATTTTGTAAATCACTTTGTAGCATACCCCCCATGGCTGGCACTAAGTACTCGCACATCTGTGTCATGGAGTCATCATTAGGCTTTTCGCCCAATATTGTCATAATCGAATGAAAGCTCGACAATGAAAAGAGTGATGCGCCAAGCATAAAATTTAACCGCCAGTAAAATTCCGCCATACTAATCTGAGGAGCTGCCTGCCTAAGCAAGCCTTGTAAACGATTAATTGTGGTTTCGTAGCGCTCAGAGCAATACAGGCGAAGATGCTCTTGTGATTGCGAATAGGCTAGATTCATCAACCGCGCAAAGTGTTCTGGGCGCTCACCCACTTGTTTATGCGCCTTATCAAAAGCACGAGCAATGACCCATAAAATATCGGGCACTGTCAGGTTGGTCTTATCGATATTATTTAAACCATACTCAATGTGCTGACAGAGTGGATCTAAAAAGCGCGTAAAGACAGCTTGTATCAGCGCTTTTTTAGAGCCAAAGTGGTAATTCACCGCCGCTAAATTGACATCGGCCATACTGGTGATGGTTCGCATAGAGGTTTCTGCAAACCCTCGCTCGGCAAAAAGCAGCGTGGCAGTGCGCAAAATACGTTCGACAGTTTCACTCTGAGGCATAATAGATTCCTTGTGTTTAAATTATCTTGTCGGTACATCTTGTCTGTACATCTGGTCAATATAAATAGTCGATATAAACAGTTTAGATCATATAAACGTAAATTTTTATTAGACGATTCGTGAGCCCCAATGCAATAAACCTGAAAAACTAGCCTGCGCCGCTATAACTAGCCATTAATGATTCTAGTTTTTCAACAACTCCAGCTCTTCACTCTTTTGAAGCCAGTCTTCTTCTGCCTGATCAAGCAGGTTTTTAACACCCGCTTGTTGCTTTAAGGCTTCTTCAAGTACAGCGCCACCCGTCGTGTAAATAGCCGGATCAGCCAGTTCAGTTTCTGCTTTTGCCAAATCGCGCTGATACCTTTCGATTTGCTGCTCTAATTTTTTAATAGCATTGGTCAGTGGCTTGAGCTGAGCTCGCAACGCCGCACTCGCTTGCCGATCTTGCTTTTTATCCGTTTTAGCGGGCTGGTCATTAAGATTACTTGGAGCGGTTTGCGACTGAGACTGGCTTTTTTGAGCAAATAAACGCTGCTCATAATCATGCAAATCACCATCAAATAAGCCGACCTGACCCTTTTCAACCAACATAAACTCATCAACACAGTTTCGAAGCAAATGCCTATCATGCGAAACCACTACAATTGCCCCATCAAATGCTTGTAACGCAAGCGTGAGTGCATGGCGCACTTCAAGATCCAAATGGTTAGTCGGTTCATCTAACAGAAGTAAATTAGGCTTTTGCCAGGCTACAATTGCCAAGGCCAAGCGCGCTTTTTCGCCACCAGAAAAATGCCGGATTGACTCAAAAGCACGATCACCCACAAAGTCAAAGCGCCCTAAAAAGTTACGAATATCTTGCTCACGAGCCTTAGGGTCTAAACGCTGCAGATGCAAAGCACACGACGCCTCCATATCCAAAGACTCAAGTTGATGCTGATTAAAGTAACCAATTTTTAAATGTGCGCCTTCAATTCGGTCACCTGCCAACAAAGCATTATCGCCCACCAATGTTTTCATCAGTGTCGATTTACCCGCCCCGTTTGCACCCAACAAACCAATGCGAGAACTCCCATGTAGGCTCAGCTGAACATTGCTCAGTAATGCGCGGTCACCGTAACCCAACTGGGCATCCGTGAGGGTAATCAACTGCTGTGGGATTTTATGCGGCTCAAGAAAACGAAACGTAAACGGTGAATCGATGTGCGCAGGAGACAGCTCCTCCATCCGCTCAAGCTCTTTCAAGCGGCTTTGTGCTTGCTTGGCTTTAGTCGCTTTGGCCCGAAAGCGACGCACAAAATTTTCGATCTCTGCAATGCGCTCTTGCTGCTTTTCAAATGCCGCTTGCTGTTGCGCTAAACGTTCAACCTTTTGGCGCTCATAAGCCGTGTAATTACCGCTATAACTGACAAGCTGGCTGTTTTCGACATTGGCGATGCTTGTCACAACGTTATCGAGGAAGTCTCGATCATGGGAAATGATCAGCAAGGTGCCCTCATAACTTTTAAGGCGTTGCTCTAACCAGAGGGTAGCATCCAAATCGAGGTGGTTAGTGGGTTCATCGAGTAACAATAAATCTGAGCGGCACATTAGCGCTTGCGCAAGATTTAAGCGAATACGCCAGCCACCAGAAAAATCCGATACCGCACGGCCTCCATCATTCGGCGCAAAACCCAACCCATGTAATAGCTGCTGTGCGCGGGCGGCAGCTGTATAGCCATCAATACGTTCATAATCGGCATAAAGGTTGGCCAGCTTTTCGCCATCATCCCCTGCGCCGGCAATACGAGACTCTAGATCACGCAGCTCTGTATCGCCATCTTGGATATAATCCAACGCGGAACGATCCCCAGCACCCACCTCCTGCGCCATATGCGCAATTCTCCATTGGGCAGGAATGTTGAGATTACCGCCATCAACAGCCAGCTCACCAATCAACAATTTAAATAAGCTCGATTTACCGCTGCCATTCGCACCAATAATACCCACCTTATCTTGCAGATGAATCGTTAAAGAAGCTTCATTCAACAAGATCTTATGGCCACGCTGTAACGTTACTTGAGAGAGTTTAATCATAGGGGGTTTTATTTTTTTCGATAAGATTGTCGATAACAGTATCGTTAGGGTATGACCACTGCACATGCGCATCGGCATATTGTGCTCGCGCAGACATTTCTAGCCAATAATCACCAACGGCCAGCAATACATCACCATTGTAAATCAGTGGCACATAATGTCTTAGCCAAGGCTCAATTTGGTATTCTTGAAAAAGCTTTTTAAGCTGCTGAGAGTGCTGGCGTGTTTCGGGGTGAGCGCGCTCACCCCCTTGCCGGTAGACCACGCG
>CALIUX010000054.1 GCA_938048505.1 uncultured Pseudomonadales bacterium | reverse complement strand
GTTTGTCTTCCAGTATAGCAAGCCTGCCGAGATGTTTAAGGCTTGGGGTATCTTTCGCGTATTTTCTAATTAATGCTTCGGCGTTTTTATAGTCACCCAGATTCCAGCTTATTTCCGCAGAGATATTATCGCTCTTCAGCGGGTCTTTACTGAAGGCTAATGCCTTATGAATGTCATCTTGTGATTCTTTAAATAAATGAAGACTTAAATGCATGGAGGCACGTGTTAAATAAAGGTGTGCCAAATGTGGCTTGCTCTCCTTGCTGGATTCTATTGCCACATTTATATGTTTGATTGCTTGCTTGATCTTTGCAAGATCACCCTCAAAAACTCCCGCACGATAGAGCGCTAAGGCCAACTTGGTATTGTAAGGTGCGGATTGAGGAGCGCGTTTGGTTTTTTGTTCCCAGCGGCTAATCTGGTTTACTAATGCCTGGGAAGTGGACTGTGCTGTTTTGATACCCATATCCGCTAATATATGGTCTATTTCGGCAGTATTGCCGCGAGGGGATATGCCAGTCAGAATGAGTGCGGTGCACAAAGACACGATGCAATATTGAATCATAAGGATATTGAATGAATGATACAGAGGGATTTCATTGGGTGTGTTGCTGTCGTCGAATAGAGCTCAAGTTTTTTGAGCGACTAGAGACATCGCGAAAGGTCTATTCTTGAGAGTAAAACCTTTCGCGATGAGGTAGAACCGCTTATTTAATCGAACTTGAAGAAATAAGGCCAAGCGTAGGGGGCGGAATATTCTGGCTCGAACGGGATGAAATAGGGCCAAGCCTTAGTGGCAGGAAATGCCGGTTTATCAATTCCATCGCCATACAGATCTTTTAGCGCACGTGGACCTGCGACAAGCAAAGTTGTAATAGAGTCAAGCTGATCTGCATTTGGCGTTCGGCCGCCACAGCGGTCACTATAGTGGCTTAAAGGACCGGTTGCTCGCTCAAGGTCAAAAAGGCCATCTTCATTAAAGCGGCATTTTTTCCTAACATTGACGACTAGACCATCGAGTAACAGCGTGTCTATAAGTGCATTGCGATCGGTTTCTGGCCAATCGACTTTGCGATCTAATCGATCCCAACCTTGAATTGATTTGGAAAACAATTCGCTATAAAGCGTTTTTTCATTTTGGCTTAGGGCAAAAACATCACCGCCATTGTATTCATCTTTTAATTCATTATCTCGAAGAACAAAATTGCTGGTTTCGGGGCGGCCCATACGTTCAAATATTTCGCCATTAAGTAAGATATCGGCAGCGACGATATAGTGATCATATTGTTTACCGAGTACTGCATTAACATCGATGACCGCAGTAATGTGCAAAACACCAAAATTTGCAACGGTATTAGATGGAGTCTCACCTGCTACCGGTCCGGTATAACTCGGTACTGAATCAATATCAAAGGCATCGGTGGATTGAAAAATATGCAGGCCGGTATTAGGTACATCGATAAAAAAGCTGTCTTTTTTCAACCCTGCATCGATTTGTAACGCGGCTCTATTATAGAATCGTTTGGTGTGATTCAATCGGGTATAGGCGTTATAGTTACCCGCAGTACAATGGGCCAAATCATTTTCTACCGTGCAGTTGATGGTAGTTTCTGCTTCTCCGGCAACGAGTTTCGGAACAATAACACTGGCACCTGCTTGCTCTTCTAGAACCACCGGTCGTAAGCGAAAGCGATAAACTACATCGTCTGAGGAAAATTCAGTTTCACTGCCTGCATTGGGATGAAGATTTAACCCTAATGCTAGCTTGCCTTTTTTTGGAACCCATGTCAGAACATCTGTGATATCCAGTTCAGGGAAAGCAAAAGCAGGGCCTTCGGGCCAGTCAATATGGTCAGCAGCTGCCGCATTATGAGATTGTAGAGATAAGCCTAGGCATGCGAATAACGCACAGCTTTGCGTAGAAAAAAACTTAAACATAATAATTGCTCGTGAATAGATAAATAAGCGACATCTGCTTGCTCATTCGGCAAACAATCGTGATGTGACAAAAAGTCATACTCAGCACTTTTTTGTTTTGTTCAATAAATATGAAATGACGATATTCTTTAGCTTGCTCTATGGGAGCTAATGACAGTCAGAATTATAAACCTATTGTTGTGAATAAAAATTGATTTTTTTATATCTAAAACATTGTATCAATAGGTTGTCATAGATATATCACGCTTAGGTCAATAGCTGATGTGCTAAGGATTTTTGTGAACTTGTTCTTTTTTTGAGTATTAGAAAGGTTTTTAGGTTGGTTAGCTTTTAGTGTTTAGAAACAAGAATCACAGCGGTTGCTCCCGGACATTAAGTACCTATATGTCCGATAAATGTCCGATAAGGTTCCTTCGGGGTAGATGCATGCTCTGATAATCTGCATTCATGCGGTCTAAGGAGAGGCTTTCAGGCAAGTTGAGTTGTCAGGCTCATCGAGATGTGTGTTCCAAAAAGACCGTTGCAGCAAGGTTTTAAGTGGCGCGTTGTTCCGCTATTACTGAGCCTTCAACTCCTTAACAAAGACCTTAGATTTCCTCTGATAATTATACAAAGCTGCTCTTTCTACAGGTAGCGCCGTATTGAGCGTCTCTACAAATCCTTGTTCAATAAACCAATGTGCGGTCTGAGTGGTTAGAACAAATAGCTTTTTAATATTCAGCTTTAAAGCTTGTCGTTCGATGTGTGTAAGCAGTTTGGCGGCTTTGCCGCCGCCTTGGTAGTTTGGGTCGACGGCCATGCAGGCAAGCTCGCCTGATTGCCCATCGCTAAATGGGTACAATGCGGCGCAGCCAATAATAACGCTGTCTTTTTCCATGACGGTAAAGCAATGTATTTCACGTTCGAGCAGCTCGCGTGAGCGCTTAACTAGTATGCCGTCGTTTTCGAGTGGGGCGATTAGGTTGAGAATGCCCATTACGTCATCAGTACGTGCACGTCTTATTGTTTCGTAGCTGTCACGGTAAACCATGGTGCCAGAGCCATCGCGCGTGAACAGCTCTTTGAGTAAAGCACCATCTTCATTGGCTGAAATCACATGTGACCGTGAGATGCCGCCATCACATGCTAAATGGCAAGCTTTTAATGCAAAGTGAGTGTTGGAGGGGTTCTTTAAGGCTTTTTGTTTCAGTAAGAATTTTTCACTTTTGAGTAGCGTTAACTCGCGGTAAATTTCATTGTTATCATCTTTAATGGGACCATCGTCATTGAATGCGATGAGCTTATCGGCATTTATTTCGAGTGCGGTTTTTACGGCTACGTCTGCAAAATTCAAATTAAAAATTTCGCCCGTTGCTGAATAGCCCAAAGGCGACAATAACGCGATAGCACCGTCAGCAAGAATAGACTGTATGCCGGTTGTGTCGACCGAGCGTACTTTGCCGGTAAAGTGAAAGTCGATGCCATCAATCACGCCAAGAGGCTTGGCCGTGACTAAGTTGCCGCCACGCACGCGAATCTTTGCCCCAAACATGGGGGAGTCGGGTAGACCATGAGAAAAGCTGGCTTCAAGCTGTAGGCGGGTGGCGCCCACGGTTTCTAGCACTTTGTGCATATCCTCTTTGCGTGTGACGCGTAAGCCTTGGTGCTTTGTTGACTTCACTTCGTTTGAGGCGAGTTTATGATCAATTTGATCGCGGGCACCATGTACAACCACCAGCTTAATGCCTAAGCTGCTCAGCAATGAAATATCCGCAATGATATTGCCCAGCGTGAGCGGAGTAATGCAGTCGCCGGGTATCATCAAGACGAACGTTTTTCCTCTGTGCGCATGAATGTACGGGGCAGAATGGCGAAACCATTGAATATCATGTGAGTGGGTTTCTTTCACAAAAAATCTCCGCAATGCGAGCTAATCAGTAGCTGGTAGGTGTATTGGCGTTAAGAGCCAATTTTAAATACGCTTAGTTTGAGCACTTTTTTAGTTGAATCACTTTTGTTCTAGCATTTTTTATTCTATATGCTCTTGAATGATGATGGCATGTTTTTGTGAATGCAGCTTTGCTTATTTAAGCTATGACATCTAGCTATGACATCTATTGGTGGTTTGGGCGGTAACGCTATGGGCAAGCCGGGTCATCTCTGCTGAGTCGTGCGATAATACTGAGCATCAAACAAATGCAAATGACGGAGTGGCTGATTGAGTGTGCAAAAATGCATTTTGATGGCTCATCTTCAGTGCTTTGTCAGGTAGTCTTTAATGGTTTACAGGTGAATATTGTTGGGCGCACGACTTTTTATTTCGGTTAATTTACCCGCTATTGTTGAAAACTGGCGTACTTTGCAGGCTCGTGTAGCGGGAGACTGTGGCGCGGTGGTGAAGGCCGATGCTTACGGCCTGGGCATGGAAAAAGTCGCCTCTGCACTTTTTGTAGCAGGCTGCCGGTGTTTTTTTGTCACCAATTTGCAAGAGGGTATTGCGCTCAGACGTGTATTGATTTCAGTTTCTGCGAGTTCAGCGTCAGGTGCTCGGGTCAGCATCTATCTGTTGCAAGGCATTGAGGAAGGTTGTGAGGCTCAGGCGGTGCAGTACGGGTTGGCGCCTGTTCTCATCTCTTTTCCTATGGCTTTACGTTGGCAGCAATTCATTGAGGCACGAACTCCTAATGCCGATGAGCCAATACCGGAATGCGCCGTCAAATTTAATACAGGCATGAATCGTCTGGGGTTAGATGCGAGTGAGCTTGATGATCTGATGGCTCGCTGTTCGCATGTTTTTGCAGGGTCGAATACGCTGATTATGACGCATTTGGCGTGTGCCGATGAGCCTTCGCATCCCTTGAATGCTGATCAACTGAATGCCTTTGAGGGTGTTACACGCTCGATTGCTTCTCGTTACCCTCATATCAAAACATCCATGGCGAATTCGTCGGGTATTTTTTTGGGCCGCAATTATCAGGGCGATATTACGCGTCCGGGGGCGGCACTTTATGGGTTAAATCCCACGCCTGCTGAGTCTAACCCTATGCGCAATGTTTTAACGCTGGTTTTGCCTATTTTGCAATTGCGTAATGTGCCGGCTGGCAGCTTCGCTGGTTATGGCGCTGAGGGGCATGTTGAGCATGATGCAACCTTAGCAGTTGTCGCCGGTGGCTATGCTGATGGTATTTTGCGTGCAGCATTTAAGCGCCTCAAAGGGTGGGTGAATGGCCATGTGGTGCCTATAGCGGGCCGTGTTTCGATGGATACGCTTATTTTTGATGTCACGAACGTGCCGAATATTGAAGCCGCTCAGTCTATCGAAATACTCGGGGAGCATTTAGCGGCAGATGATCAGGGTTTGGCATCAGGCACAATTGGTTATGAGCTGTTAACGCGCTTAGGGAATCGAGTGCATCGTCGTTATATTGCCCTTGATGAGGGCTCTGTTGTTGTGGGTTCGGTTGCAGGTTCAGCTGTAGGTTCAGTTATAGATTCAGCTGTTAATTCAGTTGCAAATGATAAAGGTGAGAAATAGCGTGGCGGCTTTACCTTGGCCTTTATTGGCCCTTTTGGCAGATGGCGAATATCACTCTGGTGAGACCTTAGGCAATGCACTGGGTGTAGGGCGAGCGGCTGTTTGGAAAATGATTCAAACCCTGCAATCGCAAGGGTTTGAGGTGGAGTCGGTTCGTGGTCAAGGTTATTGCATCGTAGGGGGCGTAGATTTATTGTCTGCTGATGACATTAAACAGGCACTTATACCTGCTGCAAGTGATGCTGTTAAACAGCTTGATGTGTTGACCCAGATAGACTCCACTAATACCGAAATTGCGCGTGCCCACTATACTCATGGAGCGGTTT
Organism: uncultured Pseudomonadales bacterium; assembly: GCA_938048505.1. GTDB lineage: Bacteria > Pseudomonadota > Gammaproteobacteria > Pseudomonadales > Cellvibrionaceae > Marinagarivorans. The sequence goes on along the minus strand of CALIUX010000054.1, from coordinate 1,368 downwards.
TGCTGGCCGAGCGGCAAACCGCTGGGCGTGGTCGTCGAGGGCGTGCTTGGGTTAGCCCCGTTGCGGCAAATCTGTATTTGTCTATTCGTTGGGGTTTTAGCGGTGGAATTGCGAGCCTTGAGGGGCTGAGTTTGGCGGTGGGCGTTGTGCTGGCAGAAGCTTTATCAGATCTTGGTGTGTCGGGTGTTGAGCTGAAATGGCCCAATGATTTGTGGGTGCAGGGTAAAAAGCTTGGAGGCATCCTGATCGAAATTGGTGGTGATGTAAATGGTGATTGCCACGCTATTGTGGGTGTGGGTTTGAATGTAAAAATGCCCAGCAAATTGACAGAAAAGATTGATCAGGCTTGGGTCGATTTGGCGGCGCTAGGCTATCGGTCTGGGCGTAATCAGTTGGCGGCGAGTGTAGTGAATAAGCTTGTTGGTTTACTATCTGATTACCAGCAAGTGGGCTTTGGTGGTTACCGTGCACAATGGCTTGAGCGAAATGCACTGGCGGGGCGGCCCGTTAGTGTGTCAGGCTCGCAATCGCTGCAGGGTGTCGTATCGGGGGTGACGGTATCGGGCGGTTTGCTGCTGGTGAATGATGCTGGCGAGCACGTTGTGAATGGTGGTGAGGTGTCGGTTAGGCCCCATGATTGTTGATATTGATATCGGAAACAGCTTTGCTAAATGGCGCGTGGTGGGTGAAAGTACTATCGAGCGACAACCTACTGCTTCACTTATAGAGGATTGGCAAGTCAGCTATGCAGAGCTAAGTAGGGTGCGTATTGCCAGTGTTGCCAATGCCAAAATATCAGATGCGTTGCTGCAGAGTATTCGTTCCCGCTGGGGCATTGAGCCTGAAGTGGCTCGGGTTACGCGAGATACCACGGTCATCCAGCCTGCTTATGATATTTTGCCCCGCTTGGGTGTTGATCGTTGGTTGGGGATGGTCAGCGCCTATACCAAACTCAAAGAGCCGTGTGTTGTGGTTAGTGCAGGAACGGCGCTGACCGCGGATTGGGTGGATGCTAGCGGTCAGCATTTGGGTGGGTACATTGCGCCGGGCTATCAAAAATTATTAGAGGTGTTGCATTCGGGGGTTGCGAATGTTTTGCGTGACAAATCCCAATTATCTTCTGATTTAGATCTATCCTTAGGCGTGAGTACTGAAAGTTGTGTTTTGGGGGGTGTCTCGGCCATGCTGTCGGGTTTTTTGCTGCAAGTGGTCGCGCAGCGCCCAGGCTTCTCGCTTGTGTTGACGGGAGGGGATGCAAAAACCCTACTCTTAACCTGTGCGCAACAGCACAATTTGCATGTGGAGCTTCTTAGTACGCCGGTTTTAGACGGTCTGGCAATTGCTTTGCCCTGAAATGTCATTACAGTG